>JAZNAI010000147.1:0-3116 GCA_045586465.1 Acutalibacteraceae bacterium
AAACGTACATAACCATCTGCAACTCCGTCTGAATCATATCTGATATACGTATAGTCTGTGCTTTCGAGAGGTGTATCGCAGAAATGCTTTTTCTCCTCACGAAGAGTCATCAGATTTTCTTTCAAGGCACATTTTTCGTGAAGTGTACGGAGTTCCTCAAACTGTTCGCCTGTATAAAGAACAACATCGGTGTTGCGCGGAATATGTTTAAGGTTTTCAAACGGAACCTTTATTGCAAATATACGGTTAAGATTTGCATATCCGAACTTTTCGTAGTATTCAATTGAAAAGGGTTGATGGTTTCCCGTTCTCCAGTCATTTTCAACAGCAGTTTCGCCGATTTTTTTCATAATCTCACGAACACCACCTATTCTTCTGCACTCGGGCTGACTGCAGACACCGCTTATAAAGACTGAATTCAGGAAATTTCCGCAGTAGTTAGTTCTGAAATCAAAAATTTCAGCTCCCGCAATGAGCTTATCTTCCTCGAATGCTGCAAGAACCGGTACTTCAACTGTGGTATCCTCTTCAGCATTGAACTTCCATATAAACGAAGCTGCTGAAACTTTTTGATAATCAGTTGCTTCCTCGGGTTTTATATATCTTATTTCCATAGTTGTTTTTTCTCCGTTTGTTGATGTAAGACCGAGAATGTTTTTTCGTCGTTGCTGATTGTATCTGTAACCAATTTACGGCAAGCAATAAGCCCGGCATACATTATTTCTTTTTTGTTATCATTGTCTGCTCTAACTTCCAGAGCCACGAGGTGTCAAGATGCGCCGTGGCTATAGTATATATTGTTGGTTTTTGTTTTTCATAGGTTTATCTCACGCTGTCATAAATTTCATAAAAGTTCGAGATAAATGCTGTTGCGGCATTCTTGCCGTAGGAAATAAGACACCATGTATCGCTGTCATAGGCATCATTTTCTTCGTTGTACTGAATACCTGCAAGACAGAAGTTGGCAGGGTTTGCAACATAGCCTGCCGCATCATTCATAAGGTCCATAACGATAATGTCTTCGCCCGTATATTTTCTCACGGGAGCAAGCTCAAAGCCGTCTGCACCCTTACCGCCGTAAACAATCTCGCCGAAAGTTTCGCCGGGGCTCATATAAACCTTCATTTCATCGCCGATTTCGAGGTATCCGACTTCGGTAACAGTGTAGTATCTGCTGAAATTATCTTTGAGAATAAAGTTATCAGCAACAGAGGTCTTGCCGAGGAGGACAATAATGTTGTTTTCAATCTTCACGGTAAACTGCTTATGCTTTATGTTAAGAACCGGCTTCACTTCTTTTGCAGTAACGGTTTCAATGCCCTCATACCATACTGTGTATCTGTCCTGACCGTTGTATTTTTCAACATCAAGTCTGTCGCCTGTTGCTTCGTTAAGCTTTATTCTTTCGTCTTCGGTCATATTCATACCAAGAAGGAGATACGCGATTTCATAGCCGTAGCGAACCGATGTGTAATGTGCATTACCCGGGAAGTCATCAACGCCGTCGCCTGTCAGTCCTCTTGCAGATGTGACCGTTGAAACGTTACCCTGAAGGAAAATGAAGTTATAACCCGCATCATTCATTACCATTTCGGCACTCCAGATGAAGTCGGGGGAGAATTTTTTATCAAAAGAAAGTGTCTTTTCGGGATCTGCGCTTGCCCAGTCATAGCTTGCAGATTCGGGATGACAACCGAAGGTTGCGATAATTGTCGGTGTTTTGTTGCTGTCAGCAGGCATAAACTCAAGCTTATAAATATTGGGGTTAAGCGAAATCGGTGCAGTTCTGTCGAAAAAATAATCCTCAGCATTCATTTTTGAATAGTAGAGCTTACCCTCTGTCATATCTGAGAGAGCATCCTCAACAGCCTTCTTTGAACCCGAAACAACAGACTCGATGAATGAACGCTCAACGCCGTATTTCACTTTTCCCGTAATCTTGCTGAAGGAATTATTGATTATACAGCCGATGGGGTCTGTCCACACACCCTGGGAATCTATACCCGTATGTATATGAGTGCAGGAAACGTTGATGCTGACGATGTTGTATTCCTCTGCAAGATCCTTGAGACCCTCGCGCACCAGTCGTACATCAGCATTGGCAAAGCCCATTGCATCAAGCGCAATAAACGCGACATTGCCTCTGCCCGAGCCGTCATTCATAACAACAGCCCTTACCATAAGATCCTCTTTGTTACCATCCTCATCAGTATACATATCGTTACCGAAAACATAAGGAATATATGCACCCTTCGCATATTCTTTTTCACCGAAGTCAGAAGGAAGGACTGAAGCCTTGCCGTAACCCAGACTCCACACCTTTTTACCCTGCGGCTCATCGATGAAGGTTTCGGTTCCTTCGTAGAAATTATCATACTCATCAATATCAAATTTCTCATAATCAGTGACCGCTGCTGAATCGGGAAGAATTAGCTTGAGCACAGTGCCGAGGAAACCGTTTATAACCAAATTACTAAGTCCGTTAACTATTCTGCCAAACCGGATTTTTGAATCAGTTTCCTCAGTTGCCTGAGCTTCATTCACATAATCGATAACGGAATCGTAGCTTGTCTGAGTGTCTTCCGCCGCATAAACAGAAGGCATCATAAGACACAAAACCAACACAACCGAAATAGCAGACATAAGCATTTTCTTCATAAACAAAACCTCTTTCCATAATAGTGTGCTGTTGCTATTTCAATACTAACATTAAAACAATAAAAAGTAAAGGACTTTTTGGTGATTATTCCAACGGGTTTACGCTTTTTCAGGTTGAGTAATAATCCATATACACCTGTTAAAAAAAACGTTTTATCGGGGATTTTGAATTTTTATTTATAAAAGTTTCCGGTAAACTATTGCAAGTTTTGTTAAAAAAGTGCATAATATAGTTACTTGCAAAACTAAGAAAGGAGATTTTTAATATATATGTCTCAGGAAACAGAAGAAAAGAAGATTCAGACGGAAGATTCTTATATGCCTATGACATCAAGTGACAGCATATACGGTAAAAGATATGTAGGCGCAAAAGAACTCGTCACACTGTTTGTTACAGCCGAAATAAACAAATTTAACGTCGAAGGTTATCTTTCTTACTTTATGCTCAATGTTTTCGG
>JAZNAI010000148.1:0-9495 GCA_045586465.1 Acutalibacteraceae bacterium
TGGGTGCAGGCACTGCTGCGGGAACAGAAGGTCAGAAGAGCAGCCCCGTTACAATGATCATAATGATGGTTGCAATGCTCGTTATTATGTATTTCATTATGATAAGACCTCAGAAGAAAAAGCAGCAGGAGGAGCAGAAGCTTCGTGATTCCGTTCAGATCGGTGATGAGATCACAACCATCGGCGGCATTAACGGCAGAGTTGTTACTGTTAAGGAAGATTCAATTGTTCTTGAAACCGGTGCTGACAGAACAAAGATGAAGATTATGCGTTGGGGTATTCAGACAAATAATACCGCAAATGAAAGAGCTGAAAGCGAAAAGGCTGCTTTTGAAGCTGCTAAGGCTGCTGAGAGAGAAGAAAAGAAGTCTTCTAAGAGAAGAAGCAAGAAGAACGAAGAAGAATAAAAAAATATGAGCTGTAAGAACAAAAGTTTTTACAGCTCTTTTTTATAACTCTTTTTTTGTCTGCAGTTATATTTGTCCTTTTAAGAGCATAGATTTTACTGGATGACATAAAAGGAGATAATTTATGAAAAAAAAGAGCTTTTTACGAATCAGAAACACTTGGCAGTCAGTTTTGGGCGGAATTGTTATAGGTTTAGCTTCCGTGGCAGTGATAATTTGTCTGCTTGCAGTTATTCTCGTCAAGTTTGATATTCCGACAGAATATGTTAAATATTTATGGTTTATTCCTGCAGTGCTCTCAGGGCTGATTGCAGGAGGCTTTACGGGAAAGTATGTCAAATCCAAAAGCTTTTTATGGGGAAGTCTTTCAGCGTTTGCTGTAGGTGTTATTTGTTTGCTGATACTGCTGTTGGTTAATTCTTTTGCAATAGATTTGGTTACGCCTCTTATTTTGCCTGTCTTTTTGTTATCCGGAGCCATAGGCGGTATTATTGCCGCTAATCTGAAATAAGGGAAAAGTGAAAATGGATAACAGAAAACTGAAGCTTAAAACGGCTTCTTTTGATGTAAGGTGTTTTATTACAAATATAAAAAACAACAGCAACGTAATAATGCTGCTTTCGCTTTTTGCCTGCGGACTTATTATAGGTACACTTTCAGTAAAAAATTCCGAATACAGCCGATATCTGCTGAGTGTATTTGTTATTCAAGGTACTGATACCGTTCGAATGTTCATAAACGGGAGCTTTGCGGTAATTTTTGTTATTACGGTAATCTTTATAATGGGGCTTTGTCTTGTAGGTTCACCGCTGATTTGTTTTATGTCAGCTTTTGAAGGTGTTTGCTTCGGAGCATTGTATGCATATAGGCTTCATAGCTACGGATATGTTGGAATAGGAAGCTATTTTGCAACAGATTTATTGTTTTTTATACTTTTATTCGTAATTTTTACATGTATGCAATATACGGCAATTGCTATGTCAGATTCGCTTAAAACATATTTCATTAAGCGAAAAGGAGTGGTGAGTCTCAGGCTGTATATTATGAAAACAGCAATATTTTTGATTTCTGCTGTATTTTTGATAGTAATAAAGGTAATTTTGAAGCTTGTTATATAAAATCAGGACTTCCCGGAGAACGGCAGGGAAGTCCTTCACTTTATTTATCTGATACGAAGTCGGAAAGGGGATTTGCATCAACTGCTTCTTTGATTTTTTCATTTACAATATGAGTGTAAATCTGAGTTGTGTTAAGACTTTCATGTCCTAATAATTCTTTAAGCTCAAGAACGTCAACCTTGCCGGTCTGATACATAAGAGTTGCCGCAGTGTGCCTCAGCTTGTGAACTGAAAAACCCTGACCGCCGAGCCCTGCCTTTTCAAGGTAGGTATCAACAAGATGCTGTACGGTTTTCGTGCTTATTCTTGTCATTCTGTTTGATAAAAACAAAGCATCCTTATCTTTTACACCGTCTCTGGGACGCACGTTCATATAGCGCTTAATGGCTAAAATACAGGCCTTATTGAGATAAACCGTGCGCTCCTTGTTGCCTTTACCTGTTATGACGATTGATGCAGAATCCTCTGTATATTTGATTGCGTTATAATTGATTGATACGAGCTCCGATAAGCGGAAACCGCAGTTCATAAAAAGCGTCAGAATACAATAATCTCGTTCTTTATTAGGTCCGTCCACGCTCATAAGAAGCTTTTGTGCCTGCTCAACGGTAAGATATTTCGGCAGACTCTTTTTTAGCTTGGGGGAGTCGAGGCTGATCATCGGATTGTCTTCAATAATTGCATTTACCTTAAGGTATTTGAAAAAGGAGCGTATCGCAGATGATTTTCTTGCACGAGCACGCTCTTTGTTTCCGCGGATTTCTTTGCAATAGGATAAAAACCTATATGCGTCATTAAGGGTGATTTTTTTGTAAAATTCTGAATTAAGACGAGTAATATCAACGGCATCAAGCTCATCATCCGAAAAATTTTTCTTCTCGGATGAAATAACAAGATACCTTAAAAACAGTCTTAAATCAAGACAATATTCATTTAACGTGAGTTCAGATTTATTTTTTACGTTTGACTGATAATAAATAAACCGAACTGCATCCTGAGGCAATGAGTCAATATAGTTATAATTCATATTATTTCCGCCAAATAAACGTTATAAGAAGGGGACTTGAAAAATTGATATAATTATACAAAATCAATATTTTGTATAATTCAGGGGAGTAAATTCGGCAATTTTGAGCCGAATTATGCTTATTTTACCCAAAAAACCGATTTACCGTTTTGTTATATAATCATTTTGTATATTTTTTAATCATTGCGGTTATTGCAACGCTTAATACCATAATTGTAACGGTTGCTCTGAAATTTGCTGATGAATGAATTTTCTTTTTCATTTTAACTATTCCTTATAAATTATTTTGTTGCTTCATAATACGCACTGCGTATGTTGCTTACTCCGACAATTTCAATCTGACTGTAAAATTCTTTTGGTAATTCTTTGATGTTGTGTTCAGATATAATACATTTTTTAAAGCCGAGCCGAATAGCTTCTTTTATTCGAAGCTCAGCAAAGCTGACACTCCTGATTTCTCCGGCAAGTCCGATTTCACCGAAAGCTATGCAGTCATCTCTTATAACCTCATCCTTAAGGCTTGATATCAGAGTTAATGCTACGGGTAAATCTGATGCGGGCTCGTCAATTTTTAAGCCTCCTGCGACATTGACAAAAATATCACAATTTCCCATAAAGTATCCGGCACGCTTTTCAAGAACCGCCACCAATAAGGACATTCTGTTATAGTCAAAGCCTGTTGACATACGTCTCGGTGTGCCAAAGCCTGATGTACAAACGAGCCCCTGAACCTCTGCCAAAATCGGTCTTGAACCCTCAATTACCGATGCAATACAAGAGCCTGAAACATTGCTCGGTTTACCTGAAATCAATGCCTGAGACGGGTTTTTGACCTCCTGAAGTCCCTTGTCATTCATCTCGAAAACACCAATTTCATTAGTTGAACCGTAACGGTTTTTGACGGCTCTGAGAATTCTGTATGAGAGATTTTTCTCGCCCTCAAAATAAAGAACACAGTCTACAATGTGTTCAAGAACCTTCGGTCCTGCGATATTGCCGTCCTTATTGACATGACCGACTATTATAACGGGAATATTGAGTGTTTTTGCATATCTCATAAACAGATTCGAGCATTCTCTTACCTGTGTTATGCTTCCCGGTAATGAGTTTATTACCTTGATTCCCATAGTCTGAATAGAGTCAATTATAACAACGTCCGGAAGCGATGATTTAATGTATTCGCAAACAGCTTCTGCGTCAGTATCGCAAATGACCGTAAGATTTTCGCTCGTTACACCGACACGGGAAGCTCTGAGCTTCAGCTGATGTGGTGACTCTTCACCCGAAACGTATAAAACATTGCGGGTTTTACCGAGGGATTGTGTTGTCTGTAATAATAATGTTGATTTACCGATGCCGGGGTCACCGCTGAGAAGAACAACCGAACCTTTTACAAGCCCCGAACCCAGCACACGGTTAAGCTCATTTATTCCTGTATCATATCTGTGCTCAATTACACCTTCAATATCAGAAAGCCTCATAGGCTGAAGATTGGTGACAGTATGAGCTTTATTTTTTTCATTTGTAATTATCTGCTCCTCGAAGGTGTCCCATTCACCGCATTCGGGGCACTTCCCTGCCCATTTCGGGCTCTGATAACCGCATACGGAGCAGATATAAGCTGTTTTAGAATTCTTAGCCATAATTATTCCTTTATGTAATTAAAAATTGAATTATTCCTTTGGTTAAAATATAAGAAAGCTGTGCTTGGTACTCAGCACTTTTAAGTTTTTCCAACTCATTCATATTTGACATAAAGCCGCATTCAACCATAACTGACGGGCGCTGTGCTTCATAAAGCAGATAAATGCTTTTGTCTGTTTTTTGGATTTTGCGGTTATTGTCAGGCTGAATAGAGTTTTTTACGGCAACCTGCAAATACTTCGAAAGCTCTTCGGATTCACTGAATTTTCCGTCATAAAAAACCTGAGTGCCGCAGTATTTCTCGATTGAAAACATATTCTGATGTATGCTTAAAAGTACAGAATTGTCATAAGAATTAATTATCTCATAACGCTTATAAATATCCGAAGCCTTTCTTTTTCTGATTGTCGGAAGAGATGTGTCACCTATGCTGAAATCTCCGTCTCTTATAATAACATAATCAATGCCGAAAAGATCAAAGTAAAGTGATAAACTGTTACAGATTTCAAGATTCAGGTCCTTTTCGAGGGTTCCGTCGAAGGCTACGGCACCGTCGTCCTCACCGCCGTGACCTGCATCGAGAATGAAGGTATAATTTTTGTAGTCGGAAGCCTCCGTATTTATTACGGAGACAATATTGCTTTCTGTTTGCTTGATGATGCCGAAAATACAGCCGCAGAAAATCAGAACAGTAAGAATAATTGAGGCAGAATCTCTCATTTAAATCACCTTAATTAAGTTAGTCAATAAAAGACTATGCCAGAAAGAGAGTTTTCTTACCTGATATTAAAAAGTTTTCTGAATTTCTTCTGAAGTTTTTTTATATAAAGCTGCTGGAGCCTTGTTATCAGCATATCGTAAACAAAAAACAGTATATTCATCAGAACTGCAAATACTGCGGTGAAAAGCATTCCGTCGCCGATAATATCGCTCATATCAAGTGCGAGAACGAACATGCATATTGCAAATGATATGAGACATGAAACATTAAAGGAACAAAATTTTATAACAGTTCTGATTACTTTATTTGCGACCTTCTTGTTAAGGATAAAGCAAAGTATCGGATAAAAGCCGAAAAACATTGTGTAAAAGACTGCAGCTTCCTTGTCTGCTATTATAAAAACTGAAATAAGACTTACCGTCAGGTATGTTCCGGCTGCCCATTTGCAGCCAAGCTCATTAAGAATCAGAAGAAGCAGTAATCCGCTGAATGCAGGCGCCGTATAGACAAGAAACGGAGAAAGATAAGTTGAAAGCATTATAACTACTGCAAGCGATGATATTATACCGCATAATGCAGCTTTTGAGCTCTCTCTCAAGATATCTCCACTCCCCTTTCAGTCTTAACTAAAAAATGCGATAAAGCTGTTGAAAAGCATTTTAATCAATTGGTAAAATCCTGTTTTTACAAGTATATTTTTTATGAAATTTACGGTAATTCTGTCGAATTCGGTGTCGTGTTTTGCGTCGGTAAAGGGTGTGCTTTCATCGTAATATGCGTTTTCTCCGTTGGCAATTGTGAACGTAAGTGTTCTTTCACCCTGGAATGCAATATCTCCGAAGAGAATGTAATTTGCCGTCACGTCAAGAGTTTTACCGGAAACTGCAGGAAGATTACCGCTGACGCTCAGCTCGATGCTTTCGCCGGGCTCAAGATACGTACCGCAGGGAACGGAAAAACTAATATCAGCACCGTAACATCTGACTGACATAAGATTCATCGTATACTTATTTGAAAGATTTGTGATTTTAAGCATATTATCATCAGCACAAATCAAACCGTAAGGTGCTGAAATAAATTCAATCTTTACTGCGTGGCATACGTTTGTTGAATAAAAGAACTGAGGAAACCGGGTATCTTCGTGAACATCCGTAAGCTCCCTGCCGAATAAAAGCTTTGTACAGAGCTTTTTGGTATATTCATCCTTCCACGTCATTCCGTGGAAGAGACCGCTTATGTACCAGGTCTGCTCGGGAAGAAATCCAGTTGATGCATCAACAGTCATACCGGGAGATACGTGCTTATGAGTTATATCCTTACAGGTAGTGTATAATCCCTGATATCCGTCAGAAAAACGCTGTCCCATAGGTGCACAGAGTGCTCCTGTTGCGCCGTTTACAAGTATAATTCCGTCAGACTGCTCATAAAGTCCCGTGACGGCAGGAGCATCGTAGCCGGCGACGATATAAACGTTTGTACCGCTATTTATGCACTGCGTAAGTTTTTCATTCATTGAAGAAAGTATTTCATTGTGGAAGTAATCACTTTTTCTGATTAATTCCTTGTTTGCTTCCTCATCAAGAAAACGGTCCTTCATATCTTCGTAGTATTCCGCAGGAATAAAGTCCCAGATACTGCCCCAATTGGCAATTATTTTTTTGATACCGCCCTTTATAATGAGATTCAGAACCTCGTCAAGAAAACCGAGGGCGTGAGCCTTCATAAGCCAGTTTATGTCTTCCTCAAGCATCGTTCCGTTTTCTATGAAATACATTAAGGTTTCTTCATCTAAACGAAGGTCTTCGTTCATTATGTCGTACGCAAGAGCAGCACCGCCTATAGCCGGAACTGTAAGAACAGCGTTATGGACCTTGTTTTCGTGTCCGTAAACGTTGAGATATGAAGCGGAAATCTGTCCGCCGTAGCTTACTGCGAATATGTTTACCTTTTCGGCACCGGTATATTCAAGAACATCATCAATATATTCTCTCAGGTTTTCAATAGCATCAACAATGCTGAGTCTGAAATCTGTCTGGAAGGAGAAAATGTTTTCATAGCCGTTTTCTCCGTAATATGCTGCAATGTCAGCCATAATTTCAAGCTCTGCAGCGTGCATTGAGCCCATCTCATCCAAAAGGTACCTATAATTTGTAATTGCCGGATCATTCGGATAAGTCACGGTTGTTACTACCGGAGTACCGTCAGGGTTACAGGCAAGATCACCAACTATTTCGGGAATAGCGTTATTAATTGTGTCGGCAAAAAGCTGAGGTTCACCGAAAACTGCTGCTCCGAGACCGATTCCGATTTTTGCAATATTTCCGAGAACTCTGTCAATAATTCCGAGTCCCTCAATCGAGCCCCAGAGCATTCTTCCTGCTTCTCCGTTTTCATCTGCTTCAAAAAGATATGATGCGCTGAAGCCGGGTACAACGACAATCGGATAATCGGATTTTGACACGTTTTCCGCAGATGCCGGTACAACCGTAACAGATAAAACAAGTATAAGTGCAATTATAGATGACAAAATCTTCTTCATAAAGCAACACCTCAAGAAATTCTTAAGTATTATTTTAACATTAAAGGAATAATTTTTCAACAGGTATTTATTTGCGGTCAGGCATTTTGATAAAAGGCAGTCATATAATTTACAGAAAACTTTGTAAAGGAGTATAATTATGCTTGAGATTCTTGCAGGATTGATATTTATTGCACTTCATCTTGATAATTACGGAGTGTTTCCGCCGCCGTTATCATCCTATGAGGAAGAAAAGTACCTGAAGCTTTTAGCCTCCGGTGATAAAAAAGCAAAAGATATTCTGGTAAAGCATAATCTGCGTTTAGTTGCGCACATACTAAAAAAATTCAATGTTAACGAAAATGACAATGAAGAACTGATTTCAGTGGGAACTCTCGGACTTATTAAGGCAGTAAATTCATTTGACAGCGCAAAAGGGGTACGTCTTGCAACCTATGCGTCAAGATGTATTGAAAATGAGATTCTTATGTTCTTCAGAAGCAAAAAAAAGACAGCTCTTGATATTTCCCTTGATGAGCCTATTGAAACTGATGCAGAGGGTAATCCTCTTACTCTTATTGACATAATTTCGGTTGAGGATAACGTAGCAGATGAATGTATTACAAAAAACAATATTAAGCTGCTGCATAAATTTGTTGCTGAAATAAAAAACGACCGTGAGCGAAATATTATTGTTATGCGTTACGGGCTTGACGGAAAAGAGCCGAAGACACAGAATGAAATAGCTGCAATGTACGGAATTTCCCGTTCATATGTCAGCCGTCTTGAAACGAAAATAATAAAGAGGCTTCGTAAAAAATTTGATGTGATGATGTAAAAACCATTGAACTGCGCAATAAATGATGTTATCATAAAATAAAAAACGGGCGGAAGTGAAGAAATGCGCGAATATCTCTACAAATTTGATCTTGAAACCAATGAAATTACACCGGATGTTCAGGTTTATGTGTTTGATTCTTATAGGTTTTCTGTTATAACTCCCTATCTTCTTCGTGTTGAAAAGCAGGAGAACGGAAAATTCTGCGACTACCCTACTCAGTCTGTTATCAACAGAAATTTCTGTGATACAAGCGTGGAGTTTGTGTCGGACGGAAATACGGTTTCTGTAACTACAGATAAAACCGTATTCATTTATGATACGGAAAAGGATGATATAAAGACAGTTAAGCTTTATGACGGAAGAACTGTTACCGATTACAGAAAAGGCAATCTTAAGGGCACAACAAGAACACTTGACAATGTAAACGGAAAAACAAGACTTGGTGACGGTGTTATATCCTTATCCGGTGTTGCCGTTCTTGATGACAGCAATTCTCTGATTTTGAAGAAAAACGGAAAAATTCTTCCGAGAGAAGCAAAAGAGAAGGACCTATATTTCTTTGCTTACGGATATGATTACAGAGCTGCTGTAAGAGATTTATATAAGCTTACGGGCAACACTCCCCTTATCCCCCGATTTACTCTCGGAAATTGGTGGAGCAGATATAAGGCATATACTCAGGACGAATATACCTCTCTTATGCAGAGGTTTATAGATGAAAAAATACCCGTAACCGTTGCCACAATTGATATGGATTGGCACTGGGTAGACGTTGTAAAAAAATTCGGAAAAGATGCTACGGACAGCGGACACAGAAATAATATGTTTGAGCTGTTCTATAATATTGCACTTCCAGGTTGGACGGGATATTCCTGGAATACAGACCTTTTTCCCGATCACAAGGCATTTCTTTTGTGGTTAAAGGAAAACGGCTTTAAGATTACAATGAATCTTCATCCTGCCTCGGGATGCAAATTCTATGAGGATGCCTATGCTGATTTCTGTGAATATATGGGTATTGATAAAGAGACGCATAAGCAGATTCATTTTGACATAACTGATGAAAAGTTCATTGAGGGATATTTCAGATTTCTGCATCATCCTCACGAAAATGAAGGCGTTGACTTCTGGTGGATTGATTGGCAGCAGGGTAAAAAGACAGCTGTTGAAGGTCTTGACCCTCTGTGGGCGCTCAATCATTATCATTCTGCAGACATTG
>JAZNAI010000149.1:0-2684 GCA_045586465.1 Acutalibacteraceae bacterium
GAGGAGGGCGTCCCCGACCTCCCGCAGCAGGCGGCTTAATTTTGGAGAGAATTTTACAGGAGGTACATTTTTGTGTCCTATGAATATTTAGTACAAACATTATGTTTTTCTGCAAAGCGGGTCGTCGAGACTTCCCTCAGAAACATAGTCGTCTTGCTTCCCTTGGGGCGGTCGCAATACTCCTTGTTTCTTCACCTCATTCGTGTGTCTTTATCTTCCCCCGGAAGCGACACACTTATTCGTCCCCTACAATGCAGGGTCATTTTTTCAGTGCGGAGGGGAAAAATTAAATGACGGAGGGTTTCTTGTCCTTCCGTCATTGTTTTTTTAATCGGTAATTGTTGAAACGGTTTTTATTTCCCAGGACTTTACCGGAATTCTGCCGTCGTGGATTTCGGAAATAGTGTTTCCGAGGAAGTCTTCTTCTCTGTCTGCTGCTTTTCCGTTTATTTCCATTGTTATTTCTGCATCGGTATCTGAGAAATTGCACATTCTTGCAACGGTTTTTCCGTTTTCGGGGTAAAGGGAGGTGAGAATAACGCCCTCATTATCACTTGTGAGCTTTGCAAATTCAAAGCACTCGGTATCACCCTCACCCTTTTCGAGGATTCGGCTTATTACGGGCATATTATACTCCATAGCCGCCTTGTGAACGTGGGTATCTGAAATATCCGTATCTATGGGCAGAAGGGAGAATTCATTGACAAAGGTGCCGTCAAGAATTTTTGTTCCGCACATATATTCATTGGAGTAAATAAGGGGAATATATACCTTATTTCCGTGTACGGCGCTGCCCATACAGCCTCTGTTCATAACGGCAAGACCGTTTTCGCTGTCGCGCAGGGCAATCCAGTAAACACCCTGAAGATGTGTGATATTATTGAACGATTCCTCTGCCGTAACGGGCGTGTCAACAAGAATACGGTCATCGGGATACCAGTATTCCTCCGTAAGTCTTAACTGACCGTCCCATTCTGCTATTGAAAAGGGCAGGTCACGGAGCATTTTTCTGTCCTTTTCGCAGTTAAGCTCAAATGTAAAGCAGAGCTTGTCATGATGGTGATGTCCGTTCAGGGTAAGAGGCACGGGTCTGCCCTCTGTTATGTCGGTTCTGCCGATTCTGTCGGCTTCCTTTACCGTGCAGGACAGCCTGCAGTCAATACGGGGAAGGGATTTATAAAGGGTAACGGTAAATATGCAGGGTATATCTCCCGTGCTGCCCGTAAAAACAATCTCACAGAAGCTGCCGTGCGTCTTTATTTCATAGCTGCCCTCAAAAATACTGTCCCTGCCGTTAATATATCCCGAAAGAAGCTGCCCTCTTTCGTGGGTGAAAAGCTCTTTGCCCGTCTTCTTGTTGAAAATTCCCTTTATGCCGTTCTTGTCGAGAGAAATTTTATATAAGGGAGTTTCCAGAGTGCCGTCCTTTCCGGCTGTGAAGACTGAGGGGGCATTTTTCATGCCGAATTCCGAAAGGGCAATGCTTTTTGCAGTAAGCGGGGGAAGAGTGATTTCCTCTGCAGGCATATTCTCTGCTCTTACAAGCGTCTTTACGGGGAAGGAATGGGGATTCATTACAAAGAGGGATTTTTCGTCCTTGTGTGCAAAATGCTTTCCGATATTCTGAAGGGATTTTTCCATAACACTTTCCGAGAACTTATAGGAAGAGGGGATAAAGCGTCTTGCAAGGTCTAAAAGTCCGCAGATTGTGACATCGTGATGCTGTGCCGCAAGTATATATTTCCAGGCTTCCTCTGTTTCTGCCTGCAAATCTTCACCGCCAAGCATAACGGAGAGGGCATTCAGCTTTTCTGCCTGCACGCAGTCGGCTTCTCCCTTTCGTATGCCGCTGAAAATCTCGTTTCCGCAGTAGCCCCAGGGCATCTGTGAATGAAAATCGTTATCAGTAGTGTCAAGTATTTCCGTGGGCTCTCCGTAAAGTGCGGGGATATCCTCCAGAAGCACATATTTATAGTCCTCATGCTTTTCAATCTCAGCCGTAACCTTTTCAATGGGCTGTGTAAGGTCATCGTAACGAGAAGCAAGAAGAGGAGAGTAGTCCTTGAATTTCTCCCTGAAATCCTCAAGGGATATATCCGTATCGTCGGGCCAGCGTGAGAGAATCCAGTTGTCAAGGGTTGTGCAGTTATAGCCTCTGCCCTGACCGTGGTAAACGGGGACCGAGGGGATACCGGTGCCGTCCTTGCCCACCCACGTGCCGAAGGGTACGTCAAAGGTTTTTGTATAGCCGTAGCCCATAACGTGGGAGCGGAGTATTGCCGCCCTGTAGCCGCTCTTTTTCAGCATCTGAGGTGACTGATTATTAAGGGCAAATTCGGAAATACAGTAAACATCGGGGGTAATTCCGAAATAGTGAAGATTTGTCTTCACCGCAAGGCTTAACTGCCTTACGTTGGATTCCTCCGATATATATAATGAAAGCGGCTGTCCGTAGGTTGTAGCACCGAGTCCTATTCTGTCGGGATAGTCCTTCAGAAGCTCGCCTATCATAGCGACAACCTCGGGGTCCTCTCTCATAAATTCGTCAAAGGTAAAGGATTCATAGTCAAGACCGATTCTCAAACGGGGGTATTTTTCCATCCATTCTCTTATATCTTTAAGTCTCGGCTTTACGCGGTCTGCCCACAAAACGTATCCGCCGTGGTAAGTCGGATCGTAGCCAT
>JAZNAI010000150.1:0-4038 GCA_045586465.1 Acutalibacteraceae bacterium
GACGCCTACTTCCGATTCAATTTTCATTTCGTCGGTATAACGCTTCATATTGGCAAGACCCATACCTGCACCGAAGCCCAACGAACGGACGTTTTCGGTAGCGGTCGAATAACCCTCCTGCATTGCAAGATTTATATCTGCAATACCGGGACCCTTATCGGCAAGAATTATTTCGATTTTATCTTCAGAAACATTTACGTCGGCAGTACCGCCGTGTGCGTGAATTACCATATTGATTTCGCCCTCATAAAGAGCGATTGAAACCTGTCGGATAATTTCAGGGGGAAGACCGAGTCTTCTCAGATTCTTTTTAACCTGAACGGAAGCCTGTCCTGCCGATACGAAATTATCACCGTCAACATCAAAGTGGAAGTTTAATGATTCACTCATATTTTCGTACCCGTTAATCCGTTAGAATAGAGAGTTCCGCAGGCATCATACATACGCTTGCTTGTGGCAAGAAGTGTAATGCCGGACTCATTCGCTGCCTCCACCATTTCGGGAGTGGGTCGCTTTGAACGGACAAAAACGATACATAACATATCCATCATCTCAGCGGTTCTGATAACCTGCAAATTCACAAGGCCCGTAAGAAGAACAGCCTGATCCTTCACAAACGCAAGAACGTCACTCATCATATCGCTTCCGCAGGCAGAATGAACGTCCTTATCGAGAAATTCTTCACCGCAAAGAATTTCCGCATCAAGTAATTCCTTTAAGGTACTGATTTTCATAAGAATATTTCCTTTGGTGTAACTTATTCGTATTTTGCAAGGATGCCGGGAATCATATCAGCAGTAAGTCTGCCGTATACGTCTTCGTTAATTGTCATAACGGGAGCAAGTCCGCAAGCGCCGATGCAACGGCATGCTTCGATTGAGAACTTTCCGTCTTCAGAGCACTCTCCTGCATCAACACCGAGAACCTCGCAGATCTTGTCAAGAACCTGCTGTGCACCCTTAACATAGCAAGCAGTGCCTAAGCATACTGAAATGTTATACTTGCCTTTGGGTGAAAGAGCAAACTGTGCATAGAAGGTAGCAACGCCGTAAACCTTTTCTACGGGAACGTCAAGTCCTTCAGCTATTTTGCACTGAACCTCATAAGGAAGGTATCCGTAGATTGCCTGAGCATCCTGCATTACTGCCATAAGACGGCTCTTATCGCCGTTAGCTGCAGCAATTACTTCCTCGAGTTTCTTTGCCTGTTCGGGAGTATCAATAAAGGGAAGTTTACTGATCTTTTTCTCCATTTGTGTATTTCCTCCATTCAATTAATATACAAAATAGTGTAAAGGCACATAGCCATACATCGTGTATTATATCACAATGTTTTTTTTAAGTCTATAGAAAATAAAAAGAAAAAATAGAAAATTGTTATATTTTTAACAACATTTTTATTAAAAACAGAAAATTATACTTTTTTCTCTTGTAAATACCACGGAATATATGTATAATAAACGGGAAATATATTATGGAGGAAACAAAAATGGATAAAAAAGTTCTCGTAGAAACATCTGCAAGACACGTTCACGTATCTAATGCAGACCTTGAGGTTCTTTTCGGTGAAGGCTATGAGCTTACAAAGAAAAAGGATCTTTCCCAGCCCGGTCAGTATGCTTGTGAAGAAAGAGTTCAGGTTATCGGACCTAAGGCTTCCTTCCCCGGCGTGTCAATTCTCGGTCCCGTAAGAAATGCAACTCAGGTTGAAATTTCTGCTTCCGATGCACGTTCAATCGGTGTTACCGCTCCCGTAAGAGAGTCCGGTGATATCAAGGAATCCGGTGCTTGCAAGCTTGTAGGTCCCAAGGGTGAGGTTGAAATCAGCGAAGGTGTTATCGTTGCAAAGAGACACATTCATATGACAACTGCAGATGCAGCTGAATTCGGTCTTACAGATAAGCAGGTTGTAAGCGTGAAGGTTGACTCCCCTGAGCGTTCTCTTGTTTTCGGTGATGTTGTGGTTCGTGTAAACGACAGCTTTGCACTTGCTATGCACATTGACACAGACGAAGCCAATGCAGTTCTTGCAGGCGGCAACGCTATGGGCGAAATCATCAAATAAGTACATAAATTACTTTTTACGGTATCCGTTTTTTTCGGATACCGTTATTTTTTTGCAATTTTTTCTATTAGAAAAATAAGCAGTATTAAGCTGAGATTGACTATAATATTTTTCTTTCATCCGACCAAAATTCAATTGAACGGAGGTGAAGGATTGAAAAAAATCATTAAATTATCAACTTCTGTTATTACTGCGATATCAGTATTTATATTGTCTTTTGTATTATCTCTGAATTTAAGCTTTTTCGGTGAAGCATATAAAAGCGATGGCGTAATATATTTATCGGAACTTGTTTCAGAGAAAAGAATCAAAAATAATAAGCCGGTATCTTCCGGTTCTGCTTCCGTTAATAAAAATCTTCTTACTCCGGTAGCAGACATTATCAGTTATAATAAAGAATTTTACAATGAGCAGAACAGAAAATATCTTATTCCGGGTGGAAATCTCATCGGAATAAGATTGAAGACTGACGGAGTGCTTGTTGTGGGAACCGAAAGCTTTGACAGTGAAAACGGCAGCATTTCGCCTGCCGAGAAGGCGGGAATCAGGGTTGGTGATACCTTGAAAACTGTTGATGATATTAAAATTTCCGATAATTCACAGCTGTCTGAAATTATAGTATCCTCTGACGGCAATCCGCTTGATATTGAAATCATAAGAGACGGACAGGTAATTGCGCTTACTATGACTCCTGAGATTTGTACAGCGACGGGCGAATATAAATGCGGATTATGGATAAGAGATTCAACGGGCGGTATCGGAACACTCACCTACTGTGATACTGAAAACGGCACTTTCGGTTCCTTAGGGCACGGAATATACGATACCGATACAGGCAGAATTATCCCTACCGAAAAAGGTATTATCTGCGATGCAACCTTAAACGGTGTGACCAAGGGAATAAACGGTACTGCAGGAGAGCTTAAAGGTTCTATCAGCGGTGAAGCATACGGTAGTATTATTTCCAATAATGAAAACGGAATTTACGGAAATATTGATATAATTTCAAATACTCTTGACATTCTGCCTGTTGCATTTGAAAACGAGGTGACAACGGGAACTGCAGAGATAATTTCAACTGTCAGAGATAATAAAACGGAAAAATTTGAGATTGAAATTGAAAGAATAAGTAAATCCGCAGAAAATAAGAACTTTATTATAAATGTCACTGATGAAGAGCTTCTTGAAATTACGGGTGGCATTGTTCAGGGTATGTCAGGCTCCCCTATTATTCAGAACGGAAGAATTGTAGGTGCCGTAACACACGTTTTTGTGAACGACCCGACACGTGGCTACGGTATATTCATTGATAATATGCTGGAGGCGGCAGGATAAATGATTTGACAGGGGCATTTTGCCCTTGTCTTTTTGCTTTTGCATGTGTTATAATTAAAAAAACTACTCTTCTGAAAAAGATTTTGTCAAGAGGGGAGGTCAACGAGCATTATGCACAAAACAAATGCGAAAAGAGGAAAAATAAGGAAGGGGAGATACCTGGTGATTGGAAGTATATGCGGTGCCGTTGCAATTGCGGTAGTTGTTTTTCTTTTTATTATGACAGGAAACAGAGAACGTGTGGTTGGAGCAGATATTGCCGCAGAAGATATTACCGAGTTCTTTTATACATATTCTTCCTCAACATATCCACCTGATTATCAAAGATATCGCCTTTATAAGGAAAACGGAATATATAAATTTTATCATGAAAAAAGAGAGGGTCAGGATTGGCCGCTTACAGAGGCTCATATCACCATTTCTGGTTCGGTAGAATTATCAGAGGAAGAATGGAAAGAATTTCTAAGTTGCATAAATGGAGGAAAGGTTAAGGAGAGAAATCAGGAATCTGAAACAGGAGGCTCTGGGCCATGGTTGTATCTGTATTGGAAAGGCGATGGCGGCAAATATCAAGAATTCTCTTTTTTGACTGTAAACGAAAAAAATTCTTTTGAAGAGTTTTGTGAGGAGCTTGTAACA
>JAZNAI010000151.1:0-7122 GCA_045586465.1 Acutalibacteraceae bacterium
AATGACCGAGGGCAAGTACGCTAACGGCGAAAAGGTGCTCCGTGCAAAAATTGATATGGCCTCTCCCAATCTCAATATGCGTGACCCCGTAATTTACAGAATTATGCACGTTTCCCACCACCAGACGGGAGACAAGTGGTGCGTATATCCTATGTATGACTTTGCACACCCTCTTTCCGATGCAAAGGAAAACGTAACATATTCACTCTGCTCCCTCGAATTCGAAAACCACAGACCCCTTTACGACTGGTTCATTAAGGAAATCGGCTTCGCTGAGCCCCCCAGACAGATTGAATTTGCACGTCTTAACATCAACTACTGCATTACAAGCAAGAGAAGAAACATCCGTCTTGTAACAGACAAGCTGGTTTCCGGCTGGGATGATCCCAGAATGGCAACAATCTGCGGTATGAGAAGAAGAGGCTACCCTGCAAAGGCTATCAGAGCCTTCATTGAAAAGGTAGGCGTTTCAAAGGCATACAGCGTTGTTGACTACGGGCTTCTTGAAAGCTGTGTAAGAGATGAGCTCAATGCAAACGCACCCCGTGCAATGGCAGTTTTAGAGCCTCTTAAGGTTATCGTTGACAACTACCCCGAGGGACAGACGGAAAAGCTTCTTGTTGACCGCCACCCCGACCACCCCGAAATGGGCAAATCCGAGGTTACCTTCGGCAGAGAAATCTTTATTGAAAAGAACGACTTTATGATTGACCCTCCCAAAAAGTATTTCAGAATGTTCCCCGGCAACGAGGTACGCTTCAAGGGTGCATATTTCCTTACCTGCACATCCTACGAAACCGATGAAAACGGTGAGGTAACCTGTATTCACTGTACCTATGACCCTGCTACCAAGGGCGGTGACGCTCCCGACGGCAGAAAGGTAAAGGGCACAATCCATTGGGCAGGTCCCGATTCAATAAAGGCCCAGGTTCGTCTTTACGACAAGCTCTTTGATGTTGAGGATCCCGCATCAATTCCCGATGAGGAATTCGTTGACGCAATCAACAAGGATTCTCTTATTGTTCTTAATGACTGCCTTGTTGAGCCCTGCCTTAAGGATGCAAAGGCTGAGGAGTCCTTCCAGTTCGTAAGAAACGGCTATTTTGCAGTTGACAAGGACAGCACGGAAGGAAATCTCATTTTCAACAGAACGGTACAGCTTAACTCCTCCTACAAGAAATAAGGTGATAATATGAAATTACTTCACAGAATTATTACTCCGGTTATTTCGCTTCTTGTTCTTCCCGTAAGCTTCTTTCTTCCGATTTTCAGAATCCTCATCACATCCGGCTTCAGCTCGGGAGAAACGAAGACTAATCTTCTTGACACCTTCGGGCTCAGTGAGTTTATAAGTCTTAACGACATAGTGAATCTCGCAATAAAGGCAAAGGAAGGCACAACGGGTAATCTCCTTTCAACTATATGGAACGCAATTTCCGGCGAAAAGAAGCAGGAAATTATTGATATGCTCCCGGGGCTTCACTGGGGTGCGGTGTTTGCAGTATTTTTCGTAATCTGCATTATAACCGCTCTTGTGCTTGCAATTGTTTCCGCCGCAACAAAAAAGCCCGGTGCTTCACTTATTATTTCTGTTATCGGTGCTCTTTCGGCAGTTATTATGAATGCCTCATTTGATGCATTCGCAAAGCCCTTCCTTAACGGTGCATTCAATCTCAACACAATTCTCGGCAACACAAATCAGCTTCTCGGTGCACTTCTCGGAAACGTTGCCTCCTTCGATTATATGAAGCTCGGAATTGCTTATTCCGTTATTCTTCTTATATTCGTCGGTGCCGCAATTTTCAGTATCTGCGCTGTAATGGAGCAGAAAAACGGGGATAAATAATATGAATACGCTCACAAAAGCCTTCGGATGGTTCTGGAATAACGTCACAAAGCCTCAGGATGACAAAAGAATAGCATCACTTTCCCTTCCCGAGGGAATAAAAGAGGTCTGCAACATCCCTTATACAGACTCGGGCAGCGAATACCATATGCTTGACGTATACTGCCCCGAGGATGCAGAAGGTCCCCTTCCCGTGATTATTGAGATTCACGGCGGCGGATGGATGTACGGCACAAAGGACCTCAACAAGCTTTACGCTCAGTATCTTGCAAAAAGAGGCTTCGTTGTTTTCAATTTAAGCTACCGCCTTGTTCCCGAGGTGCTTGTTCCTGCTCAGCTTCAGGACATTTCCCTTGCAATAGCTAAGGTAAAAGAAATTATGAAGGACTTCCCCTGCGACCCCGACAGAATTATTCTTACGGGCGACTCAGCAGGCGGACAGCTTGCCGCCTTCACGGCTGCAATTTCGGAAGCGGAAATACTCAGAGACTATTTCGATACAGCGGATCACGGACTCAAATTCAACTGCCTTGTGCTTACCTCCCCCGTTGCTTATATGAACGATTCCCTGCCTATGGGACTTTACTGCAGAATGATGTGGGGCGAAAACGGGACAAAGAAAAGCACACGCCGTTATATGAATATTGACGAGCTGTTAAGAGAGGTTCCCTCTTTCCCGCCCACGATTCTTACTACAAGCTCAGGCGACACACTTGCCCTTAAGCAGACAAGAAGGCTTTACAGAACACTTCTTGAAAGATCTGTTGATGCTCAGCTTCTGGACTTCCCGAAATTTGAGGGCAATCACCTTCCTCACGTTTTCGCCGTTCTTGAGCCTTATTCAAAAGCAGGTGCACTCTGCATAGACAAGGTATGCGAATTCATAAATCACAATTTATCAAAAGAGATGTGAGTACGGTAGGGGCGGGGTTTCCCCGCCCGTTTAAAAGGGTTGTTATTTTTAAATAAAAGTTACAAAAGCTATGTAACGGGAGGGGAGACCCCTCCCCTACGGATGCAAAAAAAATACTTCTGTAAATTTTGTTTTATAGGGTGGTTTTATGAATAATATTATTAAAAATCTCGGATTTCACCACGTTGCTCTACGTTGTAAGGATATTGAAAAATCCCTCTCGATGTATACTGCCCTCGGAATGCGTGAAAAGGTACGCTGGGGCGAGGGTGAAAACCTCATTGTAATGCTCGACATCGGAAACGGTGATATAATTGAGCTTTTTGCCGACGGCGGAGACAGATACGCAGAGGAGGGTAAGTGGCAGCACTTCGCTATGTACTGCGACGACCCCGAGGCAGCATTCAACAAAGCGTTGGAAGCCGGCTTTACTCCCCTTACCTATCCCAAAACAGTACCCCTTGACTCAAAGCCCGAAAAAATGTCCATCACCGTAGCCTTCGTAAAAGGCAACGACAATGAACAGGTAGAGTTTTTCAAAGACTGAAAAACGCAGATTGTATTAAAAAAGAGCTGTAAAGCCCCCAAAGGTTTTTACAGCTCTTGTTCTTTATTTATCCGTATTATCAAAAACAATTGTGGTTATACTGCGTGCGGAAAGGGTGTATTTTGTACCGTCAATGCCGTCTGCAACCTTTTCGCAGTTATGGTCCTTATCCGTCACATAAACGGCGGCACCGGGGTATTTTTCGAGGAATTTTATATCCTTTTCCTTTTCCCCGTTATTTACAATTACAAGGACAGTCTTTTCTTCGTTTGTGAAAGCAACCTCCTGAAGATTCTCGTCCGTGCCGATGTCCTCAAAAACCTTTACTCTGGTCATACCGGGCTCAATAAAGGAGGTAAACTGCTTGAATGCCCAGTAGCGGTTAAATTTCTTTATTTCCCCGTCCTCCTCATACAGCACACCGTCACCGTTAAATGCGGTCCAGCTCTGCCAGGATACGGCATTGAGAAGTGTCAGGTCCTCGATAATTACGTTTGCCATATGAAGACCGCTGTCTATGGTCTTTGAATCTATTGTAAGAGGCAATTCGCACCATTCGCTCATTTCAAAGACCTTGTCGGGATATTTCTCCTTGAAGGTATTGCCGAAATTGGCTTTTTCGTTTTTATTGCCGTCAAGCCAGTAGGAATGGCCTGCAAAGGTATCGCAGTAAGCATTTACAGCTTCGTTTTCAAAGTATTTAAAAAGATAGTCGTTATAGTCCCATGACAGTTGACCCGTTTCCATACCCGAAAGCTTATAAGAGGTATTTCTCTTCTGCATTTCAGAAGCAAATTTTCCCATAAGCACGGCTACCTCTTGGGGCTCATAGTGACAGCCCTCCTGACCTACCCATTCACCGCCCCAGTCCCACTGAGGCTCATTTACGGGAGAAATATATGTTACGGGATAACCTTCGGACACAAACCAATCTGCAATTGTCAGAAGATAATCCACGAATTTATCGTAATTTTCGGGAGGAAGGTTTGACTGCTTTTTCTCAAATCCGCCGCTTGCGTGACCCGAAACGGTCATTGAATAATGGGGGCTGTTACAGAAAAGCACAACCTCCTTGGCGCCGTATTCAAGTGCTTTATCCAGGACACGTCTTGCATTAGCGTCTCTTGTAAAATCGTAAACGTACTCACCCTTTTCCTCGTCAAAAACATAAAAGCTTTCCGTTCTTCTTGCAGTATCGCCTATTCTCGAGTCGGGGTTATCTGCTTCACCGCCGCCTACGTTATAGCGTATGACGTCAAGTCCTAAGCCCTCCTCATCGGAAAAGAGAGCCTTTGCAATTGCATCTGCTTTTTCCTCCGTATCAATATTCTGCGCCCACCAACAGGTAGACGTGCCGAAGCTTCGGAAGGTCTGAAACTCCGCCTTTTCATTTATGTCATAATACTGCTTTGTTTCACAGCCGAAAAGACTGCCGACACCTGCAACTATAAAAGCCATAAGGTAAGCCAACCCCTTGATAATCATACTTTTCCCCCTCGGTGTTTTATTGTTTTTATAATAACATAATATATACGGAAAACGCAACACCGAAAATATCAAAAAAGGACTGCCTCCCGTAAGGGAAACAGTCCTTAAGCTTTATCAGTAAATTGCAACTACAGTATCAGCAGTAATATTGTCAACGTTATATATTGCGCTGTAGCTTGTTTTGCCTGTAATATGGTCATAAGAGGGAATCCATTGAGTCTGATAAGTACCGGTTTCGTTTCCGGGATTCCAAGTAACTCTTACTACCTGGTCAAGGCTCTGCTTTGTAACAACAATCGAAATACCGTCGCCACCCGTTACGGTAAACTCTGAGGGAGTAATGTCGTCGGTTGTTGAACGGATAATCTGATAGGTTACACCGTCGGGAGCCTGTGCTCCGTCAATCTTTACGTTATAATAAGCAGTAAGATCCTCAAGGAAATCAAGCTTGATGCCGAGGAAGTCGAGAATAAGTCTTATGATTCTCTTGAACATAGCCATAATGCCTACGGTGCCCTCTTCCTGAACACCTGAAACGATAATTTTGCAATCAGTTGTGATATTGTCAATTGTATAAAGACGGCATCCGTCCTCGTCTACACCGTAGGAGGTAAGAGTTTCTGCATTGCCGATAAGACCTGTGATGGCATCAAGGTCCTCATCATCAAGAAGTCCGTTAAGAATTCCTTTGCCTCTCTGTACCATAACCTTCATACCTGCTGCGGAATATCCGGAGTTTACTCTTACACGGAAGCTGAAGGAATCACCGTAGTACGATACGTGATAATACTCGTTCTTAAGAGTAAGAACCTTATATTCGTCACCTGAGGTAAGCTTTACGTTATAGTGGTTTCTGAGAAGAGCGGGCTGTCCGTTTTCGTCATACTCACCGACCCAGATATTGACATCACGGTCAACGTAAACGGTATACTCATTCTGTGCATTCATTTTTGCGGGAGAGCCGTTTATGAATACTACAGCTGTAAGCACGTTGTACTTTTCGGATGTAACAACCTTGAAAGCAACTGTCTTACCCTCTTCGATTTCATTGAAATCGTTCCACTGAACGACGCTGAATCTTTCCTCGGGAACCTGTGTCTGATCAATAATGTTTGAGGGAAGCATATAACGGCCGTTAAAGAATACATAATCACCGTTTGCATCGGACACATACTGAATTTCACCGTCAACAGTCTTTACAAACATATAGCCGCCTTCAAAGTCCTTTGAGGGTGCTGTGAAGGTAACGTCAAATTTCTGTGTTTCCGTATTCTCTGCTTCTGCTGTGTTGCCCTCTGCTGCAAAAGCGGGAACAAGGGTCATAAATACGCAGAGTACGCTGAGAATAACGCTTATTGTTTTTTTCATTGGAATTCCTCCTGAAAAATATTACTATACAGCAATATAATTATATATTAAGAGAAACAAAATGTCAATCAACATAATATACCGAATCACAGGCTTTTTATGTAAACTTTCACGAAAATATTGAAAAATACCGCAGGTTGTTATAGAATATATTAAACTTTTGTTAAGAGGTAAGCACTATGTATCCCGAGTATAAAAACGACCTTGAATATATAAAAATCGCTCCGTCAGAAAGACAAATGAGTCTTCAGAAGATGGAGTTTTATGCATTTGTGCACTTTACCGTAAACACCTTCACGGACAAGGAATGGGGTGACGGTACAGAAGACCCTAAAATTTTCAATCCCGAAAAACTTAATTGCAATCAGTGGGTAGAGGCGGTAAAATCCGCAGGTATGACGGGACTTATTCTTACTGCAAAGCACCACGACGGCTTCTGTCTGTGGCCAAGTTCCTACACAGAGCATTCCGTTAAAAATTCCCCCTACAAAAACGGGCAAGGTGACATAGTAAAGGAATGTGCCGAGGCCTGCAAAAAGGGAGGCATAAAATTCGGCATATACCTCTCCCCCTGGGACAGAAACTGCCCCGTTTACGGTCAGGGCAAGGCTTATGACGACTATTACTGCAATCAGCTGACAGAACTGCTTACAGGCTACGGAGACCTTTTCTGTGTCTGGTTTGACGGTGCCTGCGGAGAAGGCCCTAACGGAAAGAAGCAGGAGTATGACTGGGAAAGATACTATTCGGTTATAAGAAAGCTGCAGCCCGATGCATGTATTTCAATCAGCGGTCCCGACATACGCTGGTGCGGTAATCAAGCCGGTGACACAAGAAAAAGCGAATGGAGCGTTATTGCGCGAAAGCTTTCCGACGGCAGTGTAATTGAGGACACCGCAGGGGATCTGGGCAGCCGTGAGCTTCTCGTAAGGGCGAAAGAAATCCGCTGGCAGCCTGCAG
>JAZNAI010000152.1:0-2563 GCA_045586465.1 Acutalibacteraceae bacterium
ATATCGTGGAGAAGACCTGCTCTCTTGGCTGCCTTTACGTCAACACCGAGCTCCGATGCCATAAGACCTGCAAGGTATGAAACCTCAAGAGAGTGATTAAGAACGTTCTGACCGTAGCTCGTGCGGTATCTGAGTCGGCCGAGAAGCTTGATAAGCTCACCGTTAATACCGTTGACGCCTGCCTCAATAGCGGCTCTTTCACCGGTTGCCTTAATGGTTGCTTCAACCTCTTTCTTGGATTTTTCATACATTTCCTCAATTCTTGAGGGATGTATTCTGCCATCAGTAATGAGCTTTTCGATAGTAAGTCTTGCTACCTCACGGCGTACGGGGTCAAAGCTTGAAACCGTAATTGCCTCGGGGGTATCGTCGATAATAAGGTCAACACCCGTAATGCTTTCGAGTGTTCTGATGTTTCTGCCCTCTCGTCCGATGATTCTTCCCTTCATTTCATCGTTGGGAAGGTCAACAACAGAAACAGTAGCCTCTGCGGCATGGTCTGCAGCACAGCGCTGAATTGCCGTGGTGATGATTTCCTTGGCAAGATTGTCTGCCTCTTCACGGGTGCGCTGCTCAATTTCCATAATCTTGAGAGCCTTTTCGTGAACGAGATCGCCCTCGAGATTCTTAATGAGATATTCTTTAGCCTGCTCTTTTGTAAAGCCGGAAATTTTTTCAAGCATATCAAACTGACTTCTCTTGAGGGCTTCAACCTCTTCAAGTCTTGTTTCTGCTTCCTTGATTTTATTCTGAAGGGCTTCCTCCTTCTTTTCGAGAGCCTCGGTCTTCTTGTCGAGAGATTCTTCCTTCTGGATCATTCTGCGTTCCTGACGCTGAACCTCGTTTCTTCTCTCCTTGATTTCCTTTTCGTGCTCTGTTCTTTCCCTATGGATTTCGTCCTTAGCTTCAAGGATAGCCTCACGCTTCTTCGTTTCGGCTGTGGTAAGAGCGTTGCTGATAATTCTTTTTGCCTCCTCCGTTGCGGAGCCGATAGCCTTTTCAGCCTTGTTCTTTCTGTAGATTCCGCCGGCAACAAAACCGACAGCACCGAAAATAACGGCTGCAACAGCTGCAATTATTATTGCAACAACAATAGAAACCTGCATTGTGATGGATACACCTCCTGTTTTCAAAATTTATTATTTAATGTGCCGTTCGGCACAGGATACAGTAATAATGCAATAAATAAAATCTATGTAAAAATCTATTTAAAAGCCTGAGAAAAATACCGCATTTTCCTCCTGCCCGCATTATCCCTATTATTTTATAATTAAAAGAACAAAAAGTCAAGGGCTTTGACTTTACAAATTATATAAAATCACAAAAATTTTACATATTTTTCCTCTTAATTGTAACAAAATAACGCTTACAGAGAATTTTTTCTGCAAGCGTCTGTAGTTTTATTTCATTAATTCCTTTACTTTTCCGAAAACTCCGTCCATAGTGGTTTCGTAAAAGGTATATTTCGAATTTCCAAGGCTTGAAAATTCATCAAAAAGCAAGGAGGAAATTCCTGCATTAAGT
This sequence comes from Acutalibacteraceae bacterium, assembly GCA_045586465.1. GTDB lineage: Bacteria > Bacillota > Clostridia > Oscillospirales > Acutalibacteraceae > RUG806. Next base: position 1,525 of record JAZNAI010000152.1, read on the forward strand.
CCCGAAAGACAGTCAATTTCACGGTCGCCCAGCATAAGACAGCACTCGGGGTCAAGAGAGTGCTTCTCCAGAAGATAATTTATTCCGTCGGGGGCAGGCTTAAAGGGAAAATCCATTTCACGGGTGACAAAATCAGTAAAAAGATGTGTCAGGTTATACTTATCGAGATACTGAATTGCAACCTTATCACGGTGGGTAAAAAGATAGTTTCTGCCTCCGTTTTCCGCTACGTAACGAAGCATTTCGGGCACACCCTCATAAGGGAAGCCCTGAGGAGCAAAATCAAGGTCATCCTCAATTTCATAGAACTCCTTTTCTCCCTCAGCGGTCATACCGAAGTGGGAAAATGCCTTTCTGATGCTGATTTTAAGCTGAGAAAAAGCTTCTTCGGGGTCAATGCATTTTCCGTGACGGCGGAAATATTCGCAAAGAGCCGCCGTGGTGTGGGGGTATGTATCAAAAAGCATACCGTCAAAATCCCATATAAATTCGCTTATCATAACACGCTCTCCCTTGCGGCAATGCAGGCGCCGAAGACAGGCTCTCTTGCCATAAGCTCACAGGACTCACAGACATCCTTCATCAGAGAAGAGAAGTGCCTTCTGAAAATCTCCGAGTGCTGAAAAACACCGCCGTACAGAAAAACGTAAGGCTTTTCCGCCATTATGTCAAGAAGTGCCTTTGCCGTTTCCGACAGCAGCTCCGCCTGATTCTGAAGAATACCGAGGGCGGTTTTATCTCCCTTTTCTGCGGCAAGAGATACACTCCGGGAGAAGGCGGCAATTGCCTTTCTGTCCTTTTCGGGAGAGTAAAATTTGTCCACCAATTCTTCCTTGGCTGTGACATCTGCAAACTCAAGAAGCATATCACCGAGAAGAGTATATTCTCCCGTGCCGTCAAGGCTTCTTACAGCCGCACGGATACCGTCAAGGGCAATTCTGTAGCCGCTTCCCTCGTCACCTAAAATGTAACCGTAGCCGCCCTTTGTGATGATTTCACCCTTGGTATTTTTTCCTGCCGCCATAGAGCCCGTGCCTGC
>JAZNAI010000153.1:0-9282 GCA_045586465.1 Acutalibacteraceae bacterium
CTTATGGGTATTAATGTAAATAAGATTATTTCAATTACCTTTGCAATCGGCTCTGCACTTGCTGCTGCCGCCAGCCTTTTCTATCTTATGCAGATTCCCTCTGTTGAGCCTACCCTCGGTTCAATGCCCGGTATCAAGGCTTTCACTGCTGCCGTTATCGGCGGTATCGGCTCAATTCCCGGAGCAATGATCGGCGGTGTGCTTTTAGGTGTTATTGAAAAGATATGCCTCAGCATTCCCGTGCTTGCTCCCTATACAACGGCTGTTGAGTTCGGTCTGCTTATTGTTATTCTTCTTGTAAGACCTATCGGTCTTCTTGGCAAGAAGAGAAGAGAGAAGGTGTAATTTATGATAAAATCCATATTAAAATCTGACGATTTCAAGCTCAAAAACTGCATAAATTACATCGTTGTTACTGCGGCTCTTGTTGTATTTGCGGTTATGCAGGGCTCAGGCAGTCTCAAGGCTTCCTATATGAACCTTCTTGTTCAGATAGGATACAGCGTTATTCTTGCAGTTTCTCTTAATCTTGTTGTCGGTTTTCTCGGTGAGCTGTCTCTCGGACATGCAGGCTTTATGTGTGTAGGTGCATATCTCGGTACCTTTATTTCAATGCAGCTTCACACGGTAATTGAAAGCAAGGTTATCTGCCTTCTTATCAGTATGCTCTGCGGCGGTCTTCTTGCAGCCTTCTTCGGACTTCTCGTAGGTCTTCCCGCACTTCGCCTGAAGGGCGACTATCTTGCTATCGTAACCCTCGCATTCGGTGAAATTGTAAGAACCGTTTTCAAGAACCTTCCCTGGTTCGGCAAGGCTATGGGTCTTTCAACTAATGCCGTTAAGTTTACAAAGAAGGATTTCCCCCTTTTCATAATAGTTTTCATTACGGTTATTGTTGTTCTTTTCCTTGTGCAGAACCTTGTAAGAAGTAAGCACGGCAGAGCAATTACCGCAATCCGTGATAACGAAATTGCCGCAAAGGCTATGGGTATTAACGTTACCTACTACAAGCTTTTCGTTTTTGTTATTGCTGCCTTCTTTGCAGGTGTTGCAGGTGTGTTCTACGGACATTATACAACACCCGTTATGTATACCTTCTTCTCCTACAACTACTCAATCGAAATTCTCGTTATGGTAGTTCTTGGCGGTATGGGCTCAATCAACGGCTCCATTATTGCCGCAACTCTTATTACAATAATCAACTATGTGCTTCAGAAGGAGCTTCCCGGCGACCTTGCCGCACTTAAGTTCCTTATCTATGCTCTTATTCTTATCGGCATTGTTATCTTTAATAACGCTCCCAAGCTCGCTCCCGTAAAGGAAAAGCTTTCAATAAAGGGACTTATTTCGAAGCTTACCGCAAAAAACCGCAAGCCCGAGGATATCCTCAACGACCCTGCACACTGGGATAAGATTCCCACAAAGATTTCTATGGATGAGGTTCTTTCAACCGATATTCAGCAGGGAAATGAATACACACCCGACAAACCCGGAAAAGGAGGTAACTGAGATGTCCCAGATAGTTCTTAAAACCGAAGATCTCGGTATTTCCTTCGGCGGACTTAAAGCCGTTCAGAATGTTAATCTTGAAATAAAGAAGAAACAGCTTTACGGACTTGTCGGTCCCAACGGTGCAGGTAAAACCACCGTATTCAACCTTCTTACGGGTGTTTATCAGCCTACAACCGGTACCTTCTACCTTAACGGTGAGGAGCTCAAGGGTAAGACTCAGGAGCAGATCAACCGTAAGGGTATCGCAAGAACCTTCCAGAATATAAGACTTTTTAACAATATGAGCGTTATCAGAAACGTTCTTGTAGGTCTTCATAATCAGAAGGAATTCAAGTGCAATCCCTTCGTAAGTCTCTTAAGACTTCCCAAGCACTATAAGACGGAAGCAAAAATGAGAGAGCGTGCAAAGGAAATCCTCAGAATCGTTGACCTTGAAGAAGAGAGAAACAACCTTGCCTGCAACCTTCCCTACGGTAAGCAGAGAAAGCTTGAAATTGCACGTGCACTTGCAACAAATCCCACGCTTCTGCTTCTTGATGAGCCTGCCGCAGGTATGAATCCCCACGAGACAGAGGACCTTATGAGAATCGTCAGAAAAATCCGTGACGATTTTGATATGACAATTCTTCTTATTGAGCACGATATGAAATTCGTGTCGGGTCTTTGCGATGAGGTTACCGTTCTCAACTTCGGTACCGTGCTGGCTCAAGGCACTGCACAGGAAGCCCTTAATGACCCCGAGGTTATCAAGGCATACATCGGTGAATAAGGAGGAACGGTTAAATGGCACTACTGGAAGTAAATAATCTGCAGGTAAATTACGGTGTTATCAGAGCAATAAAGGGCATCAGCTTTGAGGTTAACGAGGGTGAAATCGTTTCCCTTATCGGTGCCAACGGTGCAGGTAAAACCACAACGATGCAGAGCATTATGGGACTTATTCCCATTAAAGACGGTACCGTTACCTATGACGGAAAGGTTATAAATAAAATTCCCGGACACAAGCTTATTTCAATGGGTATGAGTCAGGTTCCCGAGGGAAGACGTGTTTTCCAGGAGCTGACAGTTTATGAAAATCTTGTTATGGGTGCTTATACACAGAAGGATAAAAAGAAGATAAAGGAGGATATCGAGGATATCTGCACACGCTTCCCGCGTCTCGGAGAAAGAAAGAATCAGATTGCAGGTACTCTCTCGGGCGGTGAGCAGCAGATGCTTGCAATGGGCAGAGCTATGATGAGTCACCCCAAGCTTCTTATGCTTGACGAGCCCTCAATGGGTCTTTCTCCTCTTCTTGTTGACCAGGTGTTTGACATTATCAAGGAATGTCACAATCAGGGTATGACGATTCTTCTTGTTGAACAGAACGCAAAGAAGGCGCTTTCAATTTCCGACAGAGCCTATGTTCTTGAAACCGGTGATATAACCGCAACGGGCAAGGGAATTGAGCTTCTTAATAACGAAGAAGTTAAAAAAGCATATTTAGGTGAATAAAAAAGTAAAGGAATCAGTTCTGACGAACCGATTCCTTTTTTTCTTTATTATATTCTTTTACCACACGATAAGCTTTGTAAGCTTTTTGTTTGTGCCGTTGATGCTGTCGGAGTTGAAGTCGTTAAGCTGTTCAAGGGGCCATATAAGCTTTTCGAAGTTTCTTGTATCGAAAAACGGCTCGGCAAGAATAAGCTCGACCTGAGTGAGTACGCCGTTGATGTTTGCAAGATTCTTTTCAAGCAATGCCTTTATTGATGCAAATTCGGGGATGTCACCGCATGCAGCCAGAGCTTCCTCGTAAGCCGTCTTTGCCTTAATGTAATTCGGCTTTGCTGCCTTAGTGTTGGGAAGCACCTTCCAGGAGATTCCGTCTATCATTACGTTGTAGCTGTTTATCGCATAGGCTGCATCAAATGCTGCTTTTGCTTCGTTGAACTTTTCTTTGACAATTTCTGCTTCTGTTGCATATTTTTCGGTGTTGTAGATTTTGCAACGGCCGCATACACCCCAATCGGAGGTGTGGCCGAGCTTCTCAGCCATTATGTGATTACCTCTTGTGCAGAACTGATCCTCTGTGCAGGTAGCGGCAGGAATGTCGGGGATGTGGCTTGCAGGAATTGTTTTTTCTTCGCTGTATTCACAGCCCTCACGCTGACAGGTGTACTTTTCAAGGCCGTCTGTTTCGCAGGTAACCTCTGTGAGAATTTCAGCCTCTGCGAACTCGTGACCGAGGGCATCAAGCTCCTTTTCCTGAATGTCATCACACTCTGTGCAGGTAAGCTTCATAAGTCCCTTTTCCGTGCAGGTGGGAGCAGTAATTATTTCCTTTGTGTAGTAATGAAGCACCTCGTCAAGTCCGACGCTGATTCTCAGTGCTGTTCTTGCATCTGTTGCCGTGATTTTTCCGTCACCGTCAGTATCCGCAATATCAGCCTGCTCTGCCGTGAGGCTCTCAAGACCTACAGCGGCACGGAGAATTGTTCTCGCATCGTTTGCCGTTACAAGATTGTCGCCGTCGGTAATGTCTCCCAGAAGAGCGGCGCTCGATGACACCGTGCATATAAGAAGCGTTACCGCAGAAACTATAAGCACAAAAAGAAGCTTTAAGATTCTTTTATTCATTATTTGTGTTACTCCTTTTTATAAAATACTCAATTATTATATGGAAACGGTAAATAAATGTCAACACCTGTTGAACAATTGTAATATAAAGTTAAACTGACTGAAGAAGAATTGACTATATTATGGTTGCGCTTCCTATAACTGTGCCGTTTCTGTAAATAACGGCGGACTGCCCCGGCGACGGCGCTAAAACGGGATTCCTGAACTGAGCCGAAAGACTTCCGTTTTCGATAATTATTTCCGCTTCCTCAGGCTGTGCAGTGCTTCTGATTTTGATTTCGGCTGTAAAAGGGGATGCGGGCGGTGCTTTTACAGCCCACGAAATATCCTCTGCCTTTAATGTTTTTTCAAATCTCTCATGGGCTTTGCATAAGGTTACGGTGTTATTTTTTGCATTTATGCTTTTTACGTATCTCGGCTCTCCGAAGGCTCCGAGCCCTTTTCTTTGTCCTACCGTATAATTTATTATTCCCGTATGGGTGCCGATAATTTCACCGTTGTTGTCAAGAAAGCTGCCCTTTTCTGCCTTAAAATCACTGTGCGTGCAGATATAGCTCTGATAATTATTGTCGGGAATAAAGCATATTTCCTGACTGTCTCCCTTTTTTGCATTGGGAAGCTTTAGCTTTTGGGCATATTCTCTTACCTCATCCTTGGAAGAAAATTTACCTAAAGGAAAAATAAGCTTTTCAATCTGTGAAGGGGAGAGTCTTCCGAGAAAATAGCTCTGGTCTTTTTTTGAGGGCGCTGCCTTCAGTACAACACTGCCGAACTCACCGTCATATTCTGCCAGCGCATAATGTCCCGTTGCGGTTTTTTCAATGCCGAGCTTTTTTGCTTCCTCCTGAAGACAGAAGATTTTACAGGTGGGATTGCATCTTACGCAAGGATTCGGAGTTTTTCCCGAAAGATATTCTTTTATGAAATAATCCGAAACATATTCCCTGAAACGCTCTCTGTAATCAGCCGTTATTAATTTTATTCCGAGATGCCGTGCAATAGCATCGGCATTTTTTGCTTCCTCGCTTTCGGGGGACGAATTTTCCGTCAGTAACAAAAAGCAGGCGGTTACGTCATAGCCCTGCTCCAGAAGAAGTGCGGCACAGACTGCCGAATCCACTCCTCCCGAAAGTCCCAGGAGAACTTTATTCATAAAAAATACACCTCAATTAATATCTTTAATGACATAATAACACAAAAACTCTTGAAATGAAAGAGGAAAAGGTATATAATCATAGTATATACTTAGCCGAAATAGTCAGTTTTTTTGCGAATGTTTCATTTTTCGTAATATTTGTGGCGGATTTGTTCATTTTTCGGCAAAGAAATAAGAGGAAATCACAGAAAAGATGATATAAGGGGGTTATTATTTGAGCGCAGATTTGCATTGCCATACCAGGCTTTCAAACGGTTCAATGGGTATTGAGGAGATTATTTCTCTTGCAAAAAGCAGAGGTATAGATAAAATTGCCGTTACGGATCAGGATACAATTGCCGGAATAGAAAGAGCTAAAATAGTCGGCGAAAGAAACGGAGTGGGTGTTATTTCCGGAGTGGAGCTTTCCGCTTTTGATGAGGAGACGGGAAAGTGTATGCACATTCTTTGTTATCTGCCCGAACAGCCTGCACGTCTTGAGGGACTTTGTAAGCATAATTCGCTGGTAAGAGGCAGAGCTACAACTATGATGTGCTTAAAGCTCGCAAAGCAGTACCCCGTAACTCCCGAACTTATCAAGAGATGTGCTACGGGTGCAACGGCACTGTTTACACAGCATTTTATGCATGCTCTTATGGAGGTCGGTGTTGCCGATTCCTTCTACGGTGACGTTTATAACGAGCTCTTTACCCCCGAAAGTGAAAAGAATATACTTGTTCAGCCGAAATTCAAGAGTGTTGAAGAGGTAATTGAGGCAGTTCATCTTGCAAACGGTGTAGCTGTGCTTGCTCATCCTATGGCATACGGAAATCCGGAAGAGGTAACGGCACTTATCGGGCGCTTTATGAAGGCAGGTCTTGACGGTATTGAGGTATGGCATCCTACTGCAGCTGAAAATGACAGCGAGGCTCTTCTGCAGTTCGCTAAAAAGAATAAGCTTCTTGCAACGGGCGGCTCAAGCTTCAGAGGTCTTTACAATAAAAAGCTTCTGACTATCGGTGACTACATAACACCCGATCAGCAGCTCAAGGAGCTTATGTCCTTCAAGGCACGCCAGCAGAGACTTCTCAAGAAACAGGCAGCCGAACTCTGATAACGGGGCATATTAATATGTTTAAATAAAAATACAGGCTTTTGCAGCCTTGTTCTTGTGCAAAAAAAATACTTGACTTGTAAGAACCCTTATGGTATACTGTTTATACCTCTGAAAGGGTTCTTTTTTTTGCCCTGAAAAAAGACGGCTGAATTCCCGTCTGTCAGAGGGAGGCTAACATTAAATGGAGGTGCCGTTATGAGAGTAAAAATCACTCTTGCTTGTACAGAATGCAAGCAGCGCAATTACAACACAATGAAGAACAAGAAGAATTCACCCGACCGTCTGGAGATGAACAAGTACTGCAGATTCTGCAGAAAGCACACTCTCCACAGAGAAACCAAGTAATATAAAGCAACGCTTCAGAGTGTTCCGAAAGGGAGCGCTCGTATCGTTATGCTTTAGAAAGGAAGAAATTACTATGGCTGATAAGAACATCGACAAAGAAGCTCTCAAGGCTGAAAAGGAAGCTCTCAAGGCTGCCGAAAAAGCTAAGAAGGAAAGAATCAAAGCCAGCAAGCCTAAGAAAGAAGGCACAGTAGTATCCCGCGGTACAGCAGCTGTCAAGAAGTTCTGTAAGGATTTTGTCGGTACCTGTAAGAAGGTCACATGGCCTACAGGTAAGCAGGTCATCAAGAATGCGGGTGTAGTTCTTGCAACTATCGCAGTTGTTGCAGTGGCAGTTTTCGCAGTTGACTGGGTTCTCACAGAGGTATTTGACCTCGGCAAGAACGCAGCAGTAGCTCTCGGTGAGCAGTTCGCAATCGAGACAACAACAGACAGCGAAACAACAACAGCAGCAGCAACAGAGACCACTACAGGTGAGGAAACCACCGGAGAAGAGACTACAGCTGAAGAAGAGACTACAGCTGAAGAAACAACTGCAGCCTGATTCGTAAGCAGTTTCCTCAGGAGGTTTTACGATGGACAGACAACCTAAAGATTACAAGTGGTTTGCGGTTGAAACCGCTACTGGCTACGACAGAAAGGTTTGCGACAACATTATTACAGTTGCAAACAACCGTGATATGCGTGATCAGATTCTTGCCGCATGTCTTCCTTATGAAATTAAGGTAAAGAAAAAGGCAAAGAAGAAGAGAACAGCTGCAAAGCAGTCCCAGAACGTATTCATTTTCAAGGAAGACGAATACACAAAGGACGAGTATGTGCTTGAGCCCGAAGAACCCGAGAAGGAAGACGAAGAAGAGTACGAAATCGAAGAGGTTAAGAATCTTCTTTACACCAACTATGTGTTCGTAAAGCTCGCACGCTTTGATTTTCCCAATGAAGGTGTCAAGATTTCCAACGAAACCTGGCATCTTATCCGCGCAATCAGAGGATTCAGACGTTTCCTCGGTCCCGACAGCAAGCCCATTCCCCTTACTGACGATGAAGTAAAGCAGTTCCATATTGAGGACTATGTAAACGAAGACGGTGAAAACGGCGAAAATCCCGCAGCTCCCGTTAAGTTCCAGATAGACCTCGAGGAAGGCGAAGAAGTAATCGTTGTCGGCGGTGCATTTGACGGCACCATCGGTGAGGTTGAAAGTATTGATACCGAAAACAGCACCGTAAAGATCCGCTATTTCCATATGGGCCGTATGGCTGCTATGGAATTCCCCGCAGATCAGGTCAAGAGACTTTAATTTATTTTTTGGTAATCGGACCCTATGCGGTCTTGTTATAGTGTCCCTCGGGATGCTGTGGGAGGTGTGAATATTACACACCGCCACTACCACATTTTTTATGGAGGTGCAATTATGGCACAGAAAGTTACAGGCTTTATTAAGCTTCAGATCCCTGCAGGTAAGGCAACTCCCTCTCCCCCTGTAGGTCCCGCTCTCGGTCAGCACGGTGTAAACATTATGCAGTTTACAAAGGAATTCAATGAAAGAACAAAGAACGACATGGGTCTTATCATCCCCGTTGTTATCACGGTTTATGCTGACCGTTCATTCACATTCATCACAAAGACTCCCCCCGCTGCAGTTCTCATCAAGAAGGCTGCCGGTATTGAAAGCGGTTCCGGTGTCCCCAACAAGACAAAGGTTGCTTCCCTTACAAAGGAGCAGGTCAGAAAAATCGCAGAACAGAAGATGCCCGACCTTAACGCTGCTTCAGTAGAAGCTGCTATGAGCATGATTGCTGGTACAGCTCGCAGCATGGGCGTTACTGTTGTTGATTGATCGGCGGAGGTAGAGAAATATGAAACACGGTAAGAAGTATATTGAAAGCGCAAAGCTCGTAGACAGAGCAAAGCTCTACGAAGCAAATGATGCGCTCGCACTTGCAGTTGAGACTGCAAAGGCAAAGTTTGACGAAACAGTAGAAGTACACGTACGTCTCGGTGTTGACTCCCGTCACGCTGACCAGCAGGTCAGAGGCGCTGTTGTTCTTCCCAACGGTACAGGTAAGAGCGTAAGAGTTTGCGTATTCGCAAAGGGCGACGAAGCTAAGGCTGCTGAAGAAGCAGGCGCAGAGATCGTTGGTGCAGAAGAGCTCGTAGCTAAGATCCAGGGCGAAGGCTTTATGGATTTCGACGTATGTATCGCTGCTCCCAATATGATGGGTCTTGTAGGCCGTCTCGGTAAGGTTCTCGGTCCCCGCGGACTTATGCCCTCTCCCAAGGCAGGTACTGTTACTCCCGACGTTGCTAAGGCTGTTAACGAAGCTAAGGCCGGTAAGATCGAGTACAGACTTGACAAGACAAACATCATCCACTGCCCCATCGGTAAGGCTTCCTTCGGTGCAGAAAAGCTCTATGAGAACTATGCAACCCTCCTTGACGCTATTGTTAAGGCTAAGCCCGCAGCTGCTAAGGGTCAGTACATCCGTTCCTGCGTTGTTACATCAACAATGGGCGTAGGCATCAAGATCAACCCCAACAAGGTTTTTGCAAGTGCTG
>JAZNAI010000154.1:0-11266 GCA_045586465.1 Acutalibacteraceae bacterium
TATAAAAAATATCATTTGTAGTTTTGCGCATGCAACTGAACTCTTACTTGTTCAATGAAATCGTTCGCTTGCGCTCACGATGAAATAATTCACTTAGTGAATTGTGAAATATTTTGCCTTAGCGGCAAAATGTGAAAAAAATAAATCCCTCATACGCCGCAGCGTATTTCATAGCGTCAGCTATTTCATAATGCGAAGCGTTATTTCACAAATCCCGAAAGGGATTTATTTCATTGAAAAAGACCTTGTCAATCGACAAGGTCTTTTTCTGGTGCGGATGACGGGAGTCGAACCCACATGAACTTGCATTCACTAGGACCTGAACCTAGCGCGTCTGCCAATTCCGCCACATCCGCTTGTGTTATTGCTCTTAAATTTTACACGGCAGAGCTTACCGAGGCGGAGCCTTTTGCTTTGTCCGCAGCTGTCTCAATTTTTACACGGAGAGACCTTTCCGAGACGGGGCATACCGTATTACGCCTATACACTTTCAAAGTGCTTGTTTATCTTATCATAAGTGAAATAAAAAGTCAACATTTTTTAAGTATATAATAATTTGACAAGATTATAATTGTAGAGTAAAATAGTGACAGTAAAAATTTCGGAGGACGGGAAAATGAAAAAATCATCAGCTGCAGCTTTGGCGGCTCTCGGTGCCGTTGTGTCGGGTATTGTTATAACAGAAAATGTATTTCTTGCAAAAATTATCGGCGAAGCGAAGAAGGATTACGGCGAAGAGCTTGACTATCTTTTTGTGCTGGGCGGTCACATTGTAGGCGCTGAAACCCCAAGCGAGCATCTTATGAAAAGAATCGAAAAGGCGGCTGAATATCTGAATTCTCATAAAAACACAATTGCCGTGACTTGCGGAGGCTGTTTCCGTCCCGAGCAGAAGAAGAGTGAGGCTCAGATAATAAAAGAGCACCTTGTTATAATGGGTGTAGAAGCGGACAGAATCCTTCTTGAAGACAAATCCACAACAACCAACGAAAACTTCAGATTCGGAAAATCTATTGTTGAGGAGCATTCGGGTAAAGAGTTTTTTCAGCTGAATATCGGTTTTCTTTCAAGCGATTATCACCTTTTCAGAGCAGGACTTATAGCAAAAATCAACGGTCTTCCCGGACTTCGCAAAATCGGTGCAAAGAGCACCGTAAAGGATTTTGTAAGAGGGGCTGCCCGTGAGCTTATAGTGGCTCTTGACCTTATTAATAACTATTTTTCAAATAAGTAATCGTAAGAATAGTATTTTATCAAAGTGACGGTGACGGATTTATGAAAATCAAGCGTTCTTTCGGCAGGCTGTTTTCTGTAATTCTTATAATATCAATGCTTTTCGTGACGGTTAACGCATTTATGCTCGGTGATGCCGACGGTAACGGTAAGGTAGATGCCTCCGATGCAAGGCTTACGCTCAGGCATGCCGTAGGGCTTGATAAGCTGACACAGGAGTGCTTCAGTGCCGCAGATTATGACAAAAACGGAAAAATTGAAGCTTCAGATGCAAGAATGATTCTGCGTCTCAGCGTGGGACTTGAAAAGCCCGATACCGCTGAACAGCTGGCGGATTCACTTGATTTTTCTTCTTCTGCAGGGAAATATCCCGAAAAGTCTTCTGCTGTTTTTCAGGATATGGAAGCCTTCTGTGGTGACAGCTTTACTTTTTACGGAATTACTCAGAGCGGACTGAATTATACGCAGAAATTTACAGGACTTAAATCTGATATTGATATAATCAAAGCCTATGCACAGCTTCTGTGTCGGGATGAAATGAATTTTACGCTTACTGACGATTATCTTTTTGATTATAAGGAAAGCTTTGCCGAATACGTAATTGATTATACGGGCACGGCAAACGTCAGAAAAACCTGCACGTCCGTTTTCCTTGATGAGGAAAAGGTAAGTGTAATAAACATATACTATAAAACCGATAAAAGCAGGGCAGAGGGATACATTACCTATAATGTGTCGCTGGAAAGCAAGGACCTCGGCTTCAGATACGGCAAAGAAGCTGAAAGCGGTGCGCCTGCAGGTGAGTCCTCCTGTGCAGGACTTATAAGGGATGTCGACGGATTATATAAAACAACCGACGGCAGATTTTCTCTTCCCTTGAACGGTATGGCAGTTTACGTTAACGGAAAAGCCGAGGATGGCAGCTTCCGATATATCAAATCTGCGGCATATTCCGATACTCTGATAATAAAGGACGTCAATAATAAGGAGACTGTTCGTTTGTTCCTTCCGTCCCGCTCGTATGAATCCGGGAATTTGTGGGAGCATAATGCTCTTGCAAGAGAATATCAGTGGAGTATGGATGTTGCTCCTTCAATAACCACCGAAACGGCAAGAATCTATAATTATGTCGGTGCTTCGTGGCTTAATCCCACCTATAAGGCTTCTCCCTATGAGGACGTTACCGTAAGGGTGATGTATTATGATGAGCAGAAGCAGATTTCTGTTATTTATATCTACACAGAAATAATTGATAAGCTGGAAATTCTTTGCGTTATAGATTTATCAAAGGCAGAAAAGGCTGATAATTCTTCAGACGGCGGTTTTGCGCCCGGTGTCGGCGGAAACGAAAGCTCCGTGTGCTTTTACTGCGGCGGCAAGGGCTATACAACCTGTAACGTCTGCGGCGGTGACGGAATAAAAGAGGATTATATAAGCACTCCGAATTACGGCGGCTCGGCAGGAGGCTCATCCTCCGTCGCAAAAAAATGCCCGTCAGTAACCTGCGATAACGGCAGAACAGACTGCCCGTATTGCTGACAGAAAAAAAGAGCTGTAAAAAAACTTTCGTTTTTTACAGCTCATTTTTTGTTATTTTGCCAAGGGGAATTTATCGTCTTCCGATAAATCAAGAATTGTGATGATTCGTTCGAAGTTTTCCCGTGCACGGGAAAGTGCTTCGGTTTTGTGAGAGTCGCTTCCCAGATAGAACTTACATCCGCAGTCCTTTGCGATATAATACGGCCTCATAAGGATTTCCTTTTCTTCTTCGGAATTGAAAATGGTTTTTGTGTTCAGTTCAATTCCTATGCCTTTTTTTGCGCAATCGGAAAAAACCTCATATAAATCTTCATTTTTAAGAAGACTTATTACCTCGGGTGTCTTTTCCTTCATAATATGCCCCGTTGTCATATGGGCAATACCCATTTTATGAAACGGAAGGGACATCGAGAGCAGGTTTTTGATTTTATCAAGCCATATTTCTGCCGCTTCCTCGGGATTCGTAAGCTTTTCCCTTACGGTGTTCCCCGCAAGGTGCATATGGGTTGTTGCAACCGTCACAAAATCAAGCTCACCGAGTGTTTCGGAGCTGATGCCGAGAATACCGTTATAGTCCATATCAATTTCTGCGCCGAAAAGAAAGCTGATGCCCTCAGACTCAGGCAGGGGGAGAACAGATGTCAGATATTTATATCCGTGCTCTTCAATCCACTCTGCTTCACTTTGTATCTTTTCGTCCCAGAAATGATTGGTAAGGCATATTTTTCTGAAATTATTTTCCTTTGCATACTGCAGTATCCGTTCGGGAGTCTGCAAGGGGTCCTTACAGCAACGTGATACCGTTGAATGGATATGGAAGTCGTGGTCAGCGATATATCTCATAGGCTTACTTTAATATTATTCTTTTTTCTTCAAGAGGCATATTCTTTCTGAAATTGGGAATTTCCATAGTCTTGCCGCCGTTTGTAACGGAAAGATTTGAAAGAAGTCCTACTGCTGTCCATTCGCATGCCTTATAAACGTCAAGCTCGGGCTGAGTATTTGTTCTTACTGCATTAATGAAATCTTCAACAATGAAGAAGTCGCCGCCGCTGTGACCTGCTGCAATCTGCTCGGGTGTTGCATTTCTGTACTTTTCGGGAAGTAAATTTCTGTAATTATCAATATCCTCCCAATCCATTTCGCCTTTTTCATTTGCATTCTTTACAAGAGAGACTCTGTCAACGTCTCCTGCAAGATTTCCCTTGCCGTACTGTGCGGACTGGAAAATGCCCTCAGTACCCTGAAGAAGGTAGTTTTCCATACAGTGGGGACGGGGAGATAAGCAGTCTGTTCTTATTTCAAGAAGGCTTCCCTTATCTGTACGGCACATAGTTGTTGTACCGCTGTCCTGCTTTACACCGTAGCTGTGTCTGGGACCTGCCGAGAAGCAGGAAATTTCCGTAATTTTTTCACCGGGGAACCACTGCATAACGGGGCCTATGCTGTGCGTCGGATAGAAATTACCTCTTGTTCCGCACTGCCAGAAGCTTCTCCAGGAGGTTTTTCCGTCGGGGTAGGTGAGAAGATCACCGATGTTGTGAAGATACATTCCCTCAGCATAGTAAGGCTTGCCGAGCATCCCCTTGTTAACCATTTCCTTTACAAGCTGAACTGTGGGCGTATAGATGTAGTTTTCTGCATACATATAAATCTTGTTGTACTTTTCAACTGTTTCGCAAAGCCAGAAAAGCTCGTCCATAGAAACACCTGCAGTAACCTCACTCATAACGTGCTTGCCTGCTTCCATTGCGGTAATAGCCTGGGGCACGTGGCACTGCATGGGTGTTGAAATAACAACCGCATCGATGTCGCTTTCAAGCATATCTTCATATATGCGGAAGGTTTTTACGTCACCTGTGCCGATTCTGTCGACAGCTTTCTTGAGGTTATCCTCGTTAATGTCGCACATTGCGGAAATTTTAACGTCTTCAATGGCTTCAAGGCCTTTAAGCATTGAAAGTCCTCTTGTTCCTACAATACCTACTTTTATCATAATTTGCATCTCCTGTGATATGAATTTTGCCATACACATTATATAATGCTTTACAAAATAAATCAATTATTAATTTCTTCAATTTGTTGTTTGTTAATTTGCAAAAAAATACAGCCTCCTGTTTAAGGAGGCTGTGTTATCGGAATCAGTTTAATCAGATACCGAAAAGTCTTTCGCCGAGCTCTTCTATAATACGCTCAAACATATGTCTTATTTTGTTGAAGAAATCTGTAATTTCATTAAAGAATGAAGTAATAGCGTTTTCTCTGTATACTTCAATTTCAGCTGTAGCAAGAACCTCACCGTTAAGGATATAGCTGACTGTTGTTGTTCCTGTTTTGTCGTTTGACGTGAACTTTGTGCCGTTGAGGGTACCGAGAGATTCGTCAGAAAGCTGAAGATATCCGCCCTCGGGGAAGTCTGTTTTATAGCCGTTCTTGTCAACTGCATAAACGTCAATGTTCATAGACTTTTTAACGTTGCTGTAGAAAACGGGCTCATTGAATGTAATGTGGTCAAATTCGCCTGTGGGAGCTGCTTTGGTATAAATATGAAGTGTAGCAGCGATTTTTCTCTCCCAACCGTTACTGGGCTGATTTCTCAGCTCTATATCGTCTGTACCTTCACGCTGTGTAAGGATGTTGGAGGAAGCGCCGCCGTCAAGGTTAAGAGCTGTGTTACAGCCGAGAGCATACATAACATTTGCCATTTCGTCATTGTCAAAGCCGTATGAATAGGGATCCTGTCTGCCGTCATTTACACATACAACAACAGTACCGTCATCACGGATACCTACAGCCGTACGGGGAGCAAGCTTGCCTGTTGCACCTGCAACGCATCTGCCGTTTTCAACAAGCATACAGTAGCCTGCAATTGCTTCCTGAAGGTCGTCAGTTCTGCCGTAGCCGCCTCTGATAACGGGTGTGCCGTCCTTTGTTACACCGAAGAAGGGATAACCGTTTGTGGGCTGAACAAGTTTACCCTGCATAATAACAAGACCTCTGGGCTCACCTGTGCCTGTGTTATGGAAGTCACCGTTAAAGGATGCTATAACGTCAATGTCGCGTCTGTCTTCAAGTGCATGAGCCTGGTCTCTTGATGTCGTTAAGCCCCAGCCGTCACCGTCTCCGTCGTTATAACCGGTAACGAAGGAGACATTCTCATTATCGGGAGCAACTTCAACGATAAATATATACTGCTGATAGCTGCCGGATGCATTATTGAGAACGATTTCTCTTTCGGTTATTCCGCCGACAAGAGTATATACCTTTTCGGAGGTTACGTGATATCTTTCGAGCTTTGATTCATCAATTGCAGACTCTGTTGCTGCCGAAGCGGTCAGAGCGAGAGTGAAGAGAATCATCAGCACGGAAAGCACAACTGCGATTGACTTTCTTAAAATGTTTTTCATAAATATCGTCCTTTCATTTATGTTGTATCCACATTATACATAATTTTCCACACACAAGTCAATGTTTGATTGAAAATTTTTATGTATTTTCCCCGGTTACTTGATTATTTTCCTTTTTTGTGATAATATGTCTTTGTACAAAATTTCCCTTGAAGGAGAATTCTTATGAAAAATTTGAAAAAGCTTGCGGTAATTGTTTCCGTTCTTGTTCTTTCTGTGCTTTTCGTTTTCTCTGCTTCGGCTGATGAAACGGGCATCAGTGCACTTTCTGTGTCTTTTGAGGCAGGAAATGAGAATTTAAGTGTAAACTGGTGGCAGGGTGAGGGACAGTATTATATTTTCCTTCCTTCCGATGCTGATACCGAAGCTCTTAAAATCAATTTTACCGCTTCCGCTGAGGTGACTATTGACGGCACAGCTGTTGAAAACGGTTCTGAGGTAAAGCTTGAAGCAAATAAAACATACACCTTTGCCTGCGGTGAAGCGGTATATAATGTATATGTGCTCAAGTCAGAGAATGTTCCTTCTCTTCACATAACAACAGAATCAGGCTCAATGGATGCCGTGCATGCTTCAAAATCCCACAAGGAGCCGGCACATATTACGATTATTGCTGATGATGAAACCGTTATGTCCGAAGAGGAGCTTGAGTACATCAAGGGCAGAGGTAATTCTACTTGGGCACTCAAGAAAAAGCCCTATAACATAAAGTTTGAAGAAAAGACAGACCTTTTCGGTATGGGCAAGGCAAAAAAGTGGTCTCTTCTTGCAAATTATACGGATAAAACCGATATAAGAAATATGGTAGCCTTCGATATAGCCGATAAAACGGGTATAGACTTTGTATCCAAGGGTGTTTCCGTTGACCTTTTTGTTGACGGTAACTATTACGGAAACTATCTCCTCTGCGAAAGCGTTGAGGTAGGAAAGACCCGTGTGGATATAAATGACCTTGAGGGTGACACCGAAGATGTAAACGACAAGGACCTTGATGAATATGCCCTCGGCGGTGCTCAGGAAAGCGAGTATAAGAGTCTTAAGGCAGGTACTCAGAAATGGGCAAAGATTCCCAATAATCCCGAAAATATTACGGGCGGATATCTTCTTGAATTCGAGCTTCCCAACCGCTATGTTGAGGAAGTAAGCGGATTTGTCACAAACCGCAATCAGACAATTGTCGTAAAAGCTCCCGAATATGCTTCCGAAGCTCAGGTGAAATACATCAGCGCTCTTTATCAGGAATTTGAGGATGCCGTATTCTCTCCTGACGGTTATAACAGCAAGGGTAAGCATTATACAGAGTATATTGACGTTGAATCCTTTGTTACAATGTATGTTTTCCAGGAATACGTAAAAAATCTTGATGCGGGAACAACCAGCTTCTACATCTATAAGGATAAAGACAGCGATGTTTTTGTTGCAGCACCTGCCTGGGATTTTGACTATGCACTCGGAAACAGCTACGGCGCGTATGATTCAAATATTTCTGTTGCTGCAGAGTGGTGGGCATCAGGTTTATACTACAAGACAGGCAACGATGCAAAATTCCTTCCCACAATTCTTTCCGCTCTCTTTAAGCAGGACGATTTTTATGCACTTGCAGCAAAGGAATGGAACAATGAGTTTGCACCTTTACTTAATGATGAATATTTCGCAGGTGTAAAATCGGTTGCTGAGGAAATTTCAGCTTCTGCGGTAATGAACGCTATTCGTTGGAACACCTTCAAAACTGCCGATGCCGAATCAACCGAAAAGCAGTATATGAATCAGGTTGACGGTGTGCTTATTAAGTTTATGAAGGAGAGAAAGGCTTTCCTCACCAAGGGCTTTGCCGAAAATTCCGTAAGAGTTCTTTTTGACGGTAACGGCGGTAAGGGTAATATGTTCAACCGTAATGCCGTAAAGGTGGGAGACACCTACACTCTTCCCAATCCCGATTACACCAATCTTCCTATGATTTTTGCAGGCTGGAGCACAACCCCCGACGGCTCGGGCGAGATTTACGATGCAGGTGCAAAGGTAGTGCTTGAAGGTGAAAAGGTTACCTTCTACGCACAGTGGAAGGAAGTGCAGATTCTCTCAGGCTTCCAGAAATTCATTCAGAGCATCAGGGATTTCTTTAATATGATAAGAGATTTCTTCCTGAATCTTTTCAAATAAATATCAAAACCAAAGGCTTCAAGTCTCATCTGAGACCCGAAGCCTTTTTTTTGTTGTTTATTTGTTATCTGTCGTAATAGAAATCAACCTCGGGAGCTGATTTTACGGGAGCATACTGACCTATCCACATTTCATCCCATTTCATACCTGAGATTCTTTCAAGACGCTTTTTCTGTTCGTCGGAAATTGTAACTGTGCCTGTTTCGTGCTTTTCCTTGATAACTCGCTGAATTTCCTCGTGGTCCTTCTTTGACATAGCAAAGCTCTTTATAAGAATAAGAGTAATAATACCGAAGATGATAGGCATTATTGAGAAATTGAGGCGCAGACCGAATATTGTTCTTGCTGTCTGCTCAATAGGTTTTTTCTTTGTTACGTCATAGCCGAAGAATTTAAGTGAGAAGCCGAGAATTCCCGTCATAAATGAGCTGATTGTTTTTGAAACAAAGCTCTTGAAGGTTGCAATAACGCCCTCACGTCTTCTGCCCGTGATAAGTTCGTCAACGTCGGTGATATCGGGCTGAATTGTTTCAAGCACAAAGCCGGGACCCGAGAAGCCGAAATTGTAGAGAATTGCCGCAAGATAAAGGAAAAATACGGGAGTTTTGTGCGTTATGAAGGCATTTATTCCGAGACCTGCGAGCATAATGGGAGTAAGCATAAGTCCTGATCTTCTCTTGTCAAAGTAGCGGGTAAGGAAGTAAATGAAGGGGGAGCCTGCAAATTCAGCCGCACCTGCAATTGTGGTAAGCAGATTGAAATGGCTGTATTTGTCTGCGATGCTTATGATGAAATACTGGTCCGAATAGCTGTAGAAGCTTGCACGGAAGGAATTGAAGATGCTTATAAGGAAATACTGTCTGAAGGAACGGTTTTTGAAAACCATATAATATTCGTTGAAAAGGTATCTCCAGTTTATGGGTTCATTCTTAAGGTTGATTGAAGAGGGCTCCGGGCAGGTAAAGAAGGAAAGCACGGGAGACCATACGAACCATACGGCAAGAACAATACCGCAGATGAGATATTTGCCTCTGTCGGCAGGGGAGGGGTCGGGCAGATTGAAGCCGCCCAGGGAAAATCCCATAAATACGAAGGAGATTATCTGTCCCACGCTGTTGAACATATATTCAACCATTTTGTACTGAGTCCGCCTGAAATAGTCCGGCTCGATTGTGGGAAGCATTGCCACGTGAGGTACGCTCATCATGGTAAATGATGTTGAATAAATAAAGGATGTTGCAAGGTAGTAGATGAAATTGAATGCCATATTGCCCATTGATGAAACACCGAAGGAGCACCACTTCATTATATACGCAAAGAAGAAGGGTATAGCACCCAAAAGCACGTAAATTCTGTGCTTGCCGTATTTTGAACGGGTGCGGTCGGTAATAAGACCCATAACCACGTCAGACACAGCATCAATGATTCCGTTTATCATACTGATTGTGCCCGTGATATGTGTCGGCATCTCTTCAACGAAGCTGAGATACTGCTGATGGTAAAGGTTTATAGGATACCAAGCACCGCCAAGGGTGATGTTTGCACAGGTGTAGCTTGCCATCGGCTTTATGTACGTGCCGAAATTACCTTCGATTCCTGCGGCATTTTTCAGCTGAGTTCCCGTTTTTGTCAGCATTTGCCGCACTTTTCCGGGGTTGTCTTTTCTGCCCATAAAAATTCTCCTCTTTTGTGCAAATTATTGTAATATGTAAGAATTATAACATTAATATAGTCATAATGTCAAACAAATTATCATAATATTTGTTGAAAAATTCTGTTGAAAAAGTCAAAAATCTTATTGCATTGATTTGACCTTTGTGCTATAATTTTCCTTGTACTCTTTTGGGAATTTGTTGTTTTTCACCATATTCCTCACATTTTTAGGAGGTAACCATTTTGAAACAGTATAACGCTAAAGACATCAGAAACGTCTGCATCGCCGGTCACGGCGGCAGAGGTAAGACCACTCTCGCAGAGGCTATGCTCTACATCGCAGGAGCATCCGACCGTTTCGGTAAAGTCAGTGACGGCAACACCGTAATGGACTTTGACGCTGAAGAAAAGCGCCGCCATAATTCAGTTGCATCAGCTGTATGCCCCCTCGAGTGGCGTGACAGAAAGATAAATATTATTGACACTCCCGGTCTTTTTGACTTCGCAACGGGTGTTTCCGAAGGTATCAGAGCAGCAGAAACAGTTCTTATTGTAACAAAATCCGGCTCAGGAGTCGGAGTAGGTGCTGAAAAGGCTTACAAGGCTGCATGCTCAAGAAATATGTCAAAGTATATAATCGTTACGGGCTGTGATGCAGAAAATGCTAACTTCTACAAGACTGTTGATGCATTCCAGGAAGCATTCGGCACACAGGTTTGTCCCGTTGTTGTTCCTTACGTTGAAGGTGACAAGGTTGTCAGCTATGTTAACTTCCTTCAGAATAAGGCTTTCGCATATAAGGACGGCAAGGCAACAGAGGTTCCCATGCCCTCAACAGAAAGAATCGAACAGCTTCACGCAGCCTTCACAGAGTCAGTTGCTACTGCAGATGATGAGCTTATGATGAAGTTCTTTGACGGTGAAGAATTCACACACGACGAAATCGTTATGGGTCTTTCAAAGGGTGTTCTTGACGGTACGGTAATGCCTATGTACGCTTGCTCAGCTTACACTCTTGAGGCTGTTGACCTCGTTCTCAACGGTATCACAAAGATGGCCCCCTCACCCGTTCAGTTCAAGGAGCACGCAACAGATGCAGACGGAAACGAAATTGAGCTTGAATGTGACGAAAACGGACCTCTTGCAGCAATGTGCTTCAAGACCGTTGCCGACCCCTTCGTAGGTAAAATGACCTACGTTAAGGTAGTTTCAGGCAAGATTGACGGAAATACTCCCTGCTATACTCCCAGAACAGCAGCTAACCAGAGAATGGG
>JAZNAI010000155.1:0-3542 GCA_045586465.1 Acutalibacteraceae bacterium
TTTTTTTCACATTTTGCCGCTAAGGCAAAATATTTCACAATTCACTAAGTGAATTATTTCATCGTGAGCGCAAGCGAACGATTTCATTGAACAAGTAAGAGTTCAGTTGCATGCGCAAAACTACAAATGATATTTTTTATATGGACAGGGAGTCGAACCCGAGAGGGTCTGAACGTAAAAAAAAGAACCTTCGGGTTCTTTTTAGCGAAGAGCGGTGAGACGGGTACTGCACACAAAGTGTGCGGTCGTCCGAGGATGGCGGATTTTCTTTGAAAGCCGCGTCCCGTCTCTCGCACCATACAGCAGGTAGTTTAGGCTATCTGCTTTTTTATTTTGTCTATAACAAGAATTTGAGCCGTACGAAAAAGTACGGCTCCGTTTTGCGGGTAATTATCAGAATTTTGTGATTGTTCCTGCATCATATGCAAAGGGCACGAAGCCTGCTTTAAGGGCTGGGCTGTTTTCTGCAAGAGTGAAATCTCTGTTTGCAGCATCTTTGAAAACAGGATCTTCAAAAACAGCATTGTTATAGTAACCTCTTGTTGTCATTATTACAAGTGTATGTCTTTCGGTAAGCTTCATCGATCTGCCTGAATACACATTTCCGCCGTTTGTGTAATCCCAGTACAGATTGCTGTCATCAACAAACCAATCTTTATTTACTGAATCTTTGTACATAACTGTATTATCACCGACAAGAATGTTATTTGTGAGTGTAAGTGAATTGTGGTCCTCATTTCTTGTTATAATGAACTGACCTTCACCACCGAATGCAAATATATTGTTTCTGACAATGTTTTCTTTACCGTAATGCTGATGGAACGCCTGAGAAGAACAATCGTAAACAAGATTGTTTTCAACCGTCATGTAGCTTGACCCTTCGTCAAGATAGATACCCCAGCCGCCATAACCGTAGTCACCTTCATCACAGCCTACATTATAAATGATGTTACCGGAAATTACTGTATCCGGTTGAATACCAAGTGTATAAATACCTCCCATATCCGAAAGCCAGCCGTTACCGATATTGTAAATAAGGTTATCTTTTATCCTGATATTGTTTGTCGAATTATCAGCATAACCCCAGCTCCAACCAACTGAAATACCCGTGTACCAACCGTCGTGAATTTCATTGTTTGAAAGTTCACAATCAATTGCATGAGTGAGGAGAATACCGATTGCATTGTTGAAAATTCTGCCGTAGTAACCGATATGACAGTCTTTTACATTGATGTTCTTTGTAGATGCAGGAACAACGAAATCACCGTGGATGAAAACTGCATTACCGCCAATTTCATTAAACATACTGCTTGTAATGTTACAGTTCTGTGATGCATTTTCGAACTTTACTGCTGTGTATGAAATGTTTTCAAAGAAACAGTCTGTGAAGTTAATGCCCTCTGATGCGGAAACGAGAATTGCAGCAGGTACTTCAAATGCAGCCTGAGGATGCTCTCCGCCGTATTCAATATTACCGTACAAGGGATGTGTTTCGTCAAAAATGTCTTTGAAGAATTCACCGTCAACGGGATTCCAGTCTGTGTTCACGAAATCAATGCCCTGGAATGCGATATTTTTTGCATTATTGAATGTAAATATTTGTTCTGTCACACCTGCATAAAGTACTGTATTTTCTGTTGTATCACCCTCTTCGGGGATGTAATACAGCTTCTGTTCAGTTCTGTCAAGATACCATTCACCGGGAAGTGAAAGGGCTTCCTTAACATTTTCAAAAATATAGTTGTCATCAACTCTGAGTGTCATTGCCGTGGTTTTTGTTGTTTCTATTCTGCCGGTGGAAACGTCAACAGAATGTAGCGGCAGGTGCTCGTCACACCAGTAATGCATAACTATTGCTTCAACATCACCGATGTTTGCAAAATTCAGAACATTATCCTTGTGAGCGTAAAATGCAAGAGAATGGGTGAAGAATTCCACATTCCATTCTGAAGGAATTCCTTCATCTATAGCAGGATCTGCGATCTTGAAAACATTATTTTTAGGATACCGTGAGCGTGAAAGTCTTCTGTTGCCCTTGAAAAGTGAGCGAAAATAGTCTTCCTCGGAATTTATATCAACATCTGTAACAAAAGCATTCACACCGTTGATCGTGGTTTCGCTCCAGCCGGAAATTTCCTTTGCCCCCGTAAATTCAACCTTTTCATCGGGGTAGGAACGGTAAAGCACATTCTGCTTATCTTCTGCAGTGAATTTCACTGTATCTCCGATGAAATATGTGCCTTCTCTGAACCATACTGTAATGAGTTCATCTGTGTCGATTGTTTTTACAAGCTCTTTTGCTTTTTCGAGTGTTGCAAAGGGTGCATTAACTGTACCTTCATTTCTGTCATCACCGTCGGGAGCAACAATGATGTCAAATTCACCCATAACGAACTCACCTTCGTCAAAAGCAACTTTTTCTGTTTCTTCAGGCTCTAAGAAAACGCCCTCAACAGGTTGTGCGGGGCAGAAAACCATAGAAAGCCATGTAATAATTGCCGTAAAGAATGCCATAATCTTTGTCATAACTTTTACCTCATTTCGAACTGAATTATTTAGGCCTGTCGTTAAATTTATTATAAATAGAATTAGCGACAAATTCAAGAGGAATATAACAATATGTATTCAGGTTGATTTGTTTTGCGGGTGAGAACGATTTGGTATATTAAATAACAGAATACCGAGCAGAGAATTTAACTCTACTCGGCACTACAGATTTTATTAAATCTTCAATCTTTGCTAAGTTGTTCAATTATTTCTTTAAATTCATCTTTCCCCTTAAAATCTTCTGATAACGGATAATGTTCAGACATCACAATTTTCATAAATTGCGATGCTGAAGTTTGACGATAAATAGTTCCGTAATTGTAAAATCTTTTTGCTTTTCCCGAAACATCGGATGTATCATCAAGCTCTTTTGCATATTTTGCAGCTTCACCAAGATACTTCAGTGCCTTTTCATCATTGCCGACCTGATGATATAAATGCCCCAGATGTCCAAGATTATAAAGTCTGTTATAACAGTTTTTGCCGAAATTTCCGTCAGGATAAATCAAATTCATAAGGTTTTGCAAACTTTCATATTGAATCAATCTCTTATCCGCTGAATAATTCAGACAATAACCAAAAAGTTCTTCGTGAAGATGAAACATTAATTCTTCAAGAGTATTTTTATGAGTTGCATAATAATCCGTTCTGTCAAGAGCCATTATTTCTCTTGAATTACACATAGCAGGCAAAGTGTTTATGATATCGTTTGCCTGTTGCAGAAATTCTTCATAAACACCGTATTTCCCATCTTCATTGCAGATACAGTCATATTTCCATAAAAGATGTGAAATCATAATTGTTTTTGACCAGATTCTTATACTGTCTTCAGTGCAGTGTTTCTGAATGCTGTTATATATTTTTGATATCTCTTCTGATGGTTTTTGATAATCTCCTGAAAGTATTTCAGACATAGAAAGTGTACGGATTTTCACTTCCTGCAAAAGCTGCATATATCGAACCATAATACGAAAATCACCGGGAAACTCTTTTAT
>JAZNAI010000156.1:0-20531 GCA_045586465.1 Acutalibacteraceae bacterium
GAGTCTTGAATGCCTGCTTATATTTTGAATATGTGCTGATATTGATGATACTGATATTGCCGTTCAGGGTTTTAATAGTGGCATAAAGCTCTGCTGCAATGTCTACCTGAACTTTAACTCTTGCATAGAGTGTCTCATAAACAGTCTCCATGCGAGCCTGCATTTCAGCGTCTCTTTCCTGAAGAATCTTGTCGGCTGTGCCTTCTTCAAGCTCAGCTGCGATTGAAGCAAGAAGAGTCTTAAGACCTGTGTACCAGGCATCGTAACCGTCAGTAAGAGACTTAACAAGCTCTTCGGAAGAAGCATTGGGATTTGTTGCGCTGTAAATTTCAGCAATATACTTAGCATACTGAACAGAGAACTGATCATTATAATTTGCAGTCTTGATAAGATATTGGAGCTTATCTGAAAGCGTACCGAGCTTTTCAGCATAGCCGCCCATTACCTGTGCAACAAGAACCGTGGAATATGTGCTGAGTGAGCTGATGAAGCCGTCAACAGTACCCTTAGCAGTGGAAAGTGTTGCACCGGAAACTGTACCGCCGATTACCTGGTCTTCATCGTAAACTTCATAAGCGGGAATTGTATTGTCAATAGTTACCTTAAGTGCGCGAAGCTCAATAAGCTGGATTTCTGCAAGAACTTCATTAGCAAAAGTCTGAACAGCTGCACTATCGAAGCCGGCAGTTGTGATATAATCCTTAGCTCCCTGAGATGCACCGTTGAATGCCGCAAGGCCCTCAGTAAGAGCGGCATGAAGTTCTCTGAGGCCTGCTTCGTCCTTACCTGCATAGCCTGCTGTTACGAGTGCTGTAAGATCTTCTGCAGTCTCTTTAAGAGGAATAATTTCACCAGCAAGGTCAATGTTCTTGTTCATTGCTGTGATTTTTGCATCATAGTCAGCACTGAAATACTTAGTCCATGCAGCCTGATTGAAATTAACAACTGCAGTCTTCGCATTGCTGATAACTGTTTTTGCAGCAGCTACTGCATCAGCCTCATTATTGATGTAGACTATCATCTGTTCAAGGGTTGCATTAAGATAAGCACTGTTGCTAACAAGAATTGCATTACTGTCCTTGATAACCTTTGTGCTCTGCTTTTCACCATCAACTGCTGATGTTGCACTAATTGCATAGTAGTACTGCCATTGGTAATATGTAACGTCATTTGTTGTCGCATTACAGCCTGAACCTGAGGTTTCCTGCCGTGTTTCGGAACCTTTATTGTAGTTTGTGTTTCTGTGACTGATCTTAAATGTCTTTTCTGTAGCAATGCTGTCGGGAAGATCTTCAATCGTGGCGTACGAAAGAAGCTCACCGCCAAGCTTAACCTTGAGAACAATATCACTTACGGAATCAAGGTTTGACTTATTGTCATACTCAGTTGAAGTTTTACTCTCTCTGAGAGTGGATAAACCACTGCTAATGTCAGTAGCGGTAACACCTGTAATGAGGTTTGAAAGGAAACTACCAACGTTATATGTTGAATAATTTGCCCCCATTTTTGAAGACAATTCTGTCTTGATAGCATCGTTTACCTGAACTGCTGTTCTGAATCCGTTGGAACTGTTATCGTTTCCAACATCTTCTTTAACCTTGTTGAACACAGTCCACCATGCCTCAACAGCATCAATAATCTTGCCGTCGGGGTCATTTACTGTATAGGTATACTTGCTTCCTGTAAAGTTAGCACTTTTTACTGTGTCGTTTGAGAGTGCATTTACAAGTGCATTCCACTGATCTTCAGTTGCATTGTCCGTTGCAGCAAATGCAAAAGTGCCAAAGCACACACTCATGCTTGTCATAAGCATAAGAACTGCAAGGAATACACTCAAAGACTTGCGTGAAACTTTTTTAATTGTACTCACGTTCATAACTTTTCCTCCATCTTAGTTTATGTATAAAATTATACACAGAAGTTTGTTTGCTCAGCTCCCTGAGCACGGGGTAGGGGGGATTTTTTTGTAAATATCAACTCCTCAAAATTTTCTCGTATATGTCAAGTTAAAAATAACCTTTAACTTTAACAGCTACTTTTTCTTTTTCCTTGTTTTCATCTGTTTTTTCTTTTCCTCTATTTTTCGCATTTCAGCTTCGGCTCTTCTCTGAATTATGCCGTCAGCAAACACCTTGATTCTTTCGATACAATTGTTATTATCAAGCCAATTGTTATTTTCACACCATTTGTTTTTTATTCCGTAAAGCCACAGTATAGACAGTGCAACCACAATCAGACTGCATACCTGCCAAAGGCTCATACCTAAAAGGAAGTGCTTTTCCTGCTCATAAGTGTAGTATCTTGTGAACTCCCAGAAAAACCGTGTTCCTGCATACATCAGTGCCATTATGGGGTACAGCATTCCCGGCTTATAATTTTTATACCTATAAAGAATTATGAAGCCTATTATAATGATGACGACCATTGTGAAGAACTCACAAAGCTGTGAAGGGAACATATTTGTCTCAAACCGGGCATTATACACTCCGTGCTCCCACTCAAAGCCTGCACAGCAATAACCTATGTGACAGCCGAGCTTTCCGCATGCCCTTGCAGTCATTTCGCTGAGCGCCACCATATCTATAATGTTGCGCCAGGGCTGTTTTATTAAAGCTGATGAAATCAAAATCAGTACGGGGGTCAGAAAAACCGCACCGTATATTGAATACATTGCATCCGTTGTACTTCCGAGAGATGCAACAAAGGCTGTGTAAACCTTTCCCATAAGGAAGGCTCCCAGACCGTCGCTTAAGAATGCAACAACCGTAAAAAGAAGAGCGTGCCATAACTTGAGTTGCAGTTTTCTGAAAATAATAAGGGAAACTATGAGCATTCCCGCCATACCGACGTAGTAGGCAAACTGTACAAACATTATGCCGACAAGAAGCATATAAAACGCCACCTCCTCATGTCTGCATACTGCTTTGATCAGCTTTCAAGCTCCAAGAAAAATTAACTTTTCGTTAATTTCTCTTCATCGGTAGCTAAAACTGACATAAATAACAGGGACAATAGTCCAATTATTCTATTGAATTTTACCAAGAGACGGTAAACTCAAAATAAACTTTCTGCAGCTAAATATGAATAAACTGTAAACAACCATAAAGAGTTTACTTTTTGTTAATTTTCCTGTGATAATATTACTGTAAACTATTATAAAGTGCTCAAGGGAAGGTGTATTATGTTTCAGATACTGGTAGCTGAGGACAATCTCAACTCGGCAAAGCTTATGAAAATCATCCTCAATCAGGCAGGCTTCAAGGTAATTACCGCCACAAACGGCGCTGAAGCGCTTGACATTATGGACTCCCGTCATATCGACCTTATTCTGCTTGATATTATGATGCCGAAAATGGACGGCTATGAGCTTACAAGAAGCCTTCGTCAGGCAGGCAACAACATCCCGATTCTTATGGTAACGGGAAAAACTCAGAACGAGGACAAATGGGAGGGCTTTATTGCAGGTGCTGACGATTACCTTACAAAGCCCGTCAACGAAACCGAGCTTGTCCTGAGAATAAAGGCACTTCTGCGCCGTTCGCAGATTGTTAGCGAGAAGAAGCTCAAAATAGGCGACGTCGTTCTTGATTACGATTCCCTGAGCGTTTCAAAAAACGGCAAGCTCACAGTGCTTCCTCAGAAGGAATTCTATTTGCTTTATACTCTTTTGTCCTCTCCCGAAAAGGTGTTTACACGCCTTCAGCTTATGGACAGCATCTGGGGAATGAACTCGGAATCCGTTGATACTACCGTAAACGTGCACATAAACCGCCTCAGAAAACGCTTTGAGAGTTTTACTGAATTTTCCATTGTAGCCGTAAGAGGTGTAGGTTATATGGGAGTGATTAACGGTGAAAAGGCATCCTGACAAACGAAAGAAAATCAGGCTCAGATTTACTGTCATTACAGGAATTATTCTTCTTTGCATTTCATGTGCAGTCTCTTTTACGGGCGGCTTTGCCTTTCGGTACGTTTATACGCTGAGCTTTGTAAACGACAAAAACGCCTTTATTTTCTGGCTGGCAATTATCACCATTCTGTTCATTTTTGCAGGTGGCATCTTCAACCTCGGTCTGGCTGTGATTTTCACCCGTAAAACCGAGGCGATTTCCTCTGCTATGAAGAAAATCATTGACGGTGAATTTTCCGCAAGGCTTCATTATAACGGTAAACTTACCGACCCCGGCATAAAGGCTGTTGAATCCTTCAACGAAATGGCAGTTCAGCTGAAAAACACAAAAATGGTTAATGAAGATTTCATAAACAGCTTTTCCCATGATATAAAAACCCCTCTGGGCAATATTACGGGCTTTGCAAATCTTCTTAAAAGTGCTGACCTGAGTGCAGAAGAAAAAAACGAATATACGGATATAATAATTGAAGAGACAAGAAGACTTTCCCAGCTCTCCGAAAATATACTTATGCTCCTGAGACTTGAAAGCAATAAAATAAGCCTCGATATGCAGGATTTCAATCTCACCGAACAACTGAGACAGATTGCAGCAACTCTGTTTCACAAATGGAATGAAAAGAGCATTGAAATTGTCCTTGAGGGTGACGATATCAATATCTGCGCCGTCCGCGACCTGCTGTCTCAGGTGTGGCTGAACCTTCTTGACAATGCCGTAAAATTTTCTCCCGAAGGAAAAAGAATATATATTTCTGCAACAAAAAATGCTGACCTTGTTTCGGTCAGCATAAAAAATTACGGCTGTACTCTGACGGAAGCAGAACTGCCCTTTATTTTCGAAAAATTCTATCAGTCAAAATCTGCACATAGCACCTCAGGCAACGGTCTCGGTCTTTCTCTTGTAAAGAATATCACAGAGATTCACGGCGGTACCGTTTACGCAGAGCTTTGTGAGGAGGATGCAATTGTGTTTACGGTGAACCTGCCCTCTTCTCAGTAACACTGTGCTGTTTTCCCGTGCTGTCAATCCACGTGTCCCCTTCTATCAGCAATTCCCCGACGACACAGAAGCTGTAGCCCTGATTTTTAAGGCTTCTTATTACAGACGGGAGAGCTTCAAGGGTATTTTCCTTTCCTGAATGAAATAAAACTATCGAGCCGTTTGCCGCCTTCCCGGTAACACGGCTCACTATTTTTTCAGGAGACGGATTTTTCCAGTCAATGCTGTCCACATCCCATTGCACAGCCGTCATACCGAGGCTTTCGACGGCTTCTATAGTTTTATTATCATACGAGCCCGATGGTGCACGGTAGAGAGCAGTCTTTACTCCCGTAAGAGAAAAAAGCAGCTCATTGCAGGCATTTATATCACTTACAATCTCGGCAAAATCACAGCTCGCAGGATCCGTATGCCTCATAGAATGGTTGCCGATTTCGTGTCCCGAATTATATATCTTTCTCACGGCTTCGGGATATTTTTCAGCAAAATCCCCCACAAAAAAGAAGGTGCATTTAACATCTTCTTTCATTAACAGTGCAATAAGCTCGTCAAGCCCCTCGGTTCCCCACGCACAGTTAAAGGTAAGGGCAATTTCCTTTACATCCGTATCAACACAGTACACGGGAAGCCTCCTCTCCTCAGCCGAAGCGGTGGTAGCCAAGGTGTAGCTTACAGCAAATATCATAACAAATATCCAGATAAGCATTAAAACAATCAGAGAAATATCCTTTTTTGCTGAAAATATTTTTCCCATAATCCCTCCGTAAGATAAATCATAATTTAGCAGAGGAGATGTGAGCACGGTAGGGGCGGGGTTGCCCCGCCCGTTACATAACTTTTGTAACTTTCGTTTGTAAAAAATAACAACCCTCGGAAACGGGAGGGGAGACCCCTCCCCTACGATACATACGGCAAATTATCCGTTATATTATGATTTAATCATTTCTGCGAATTCTTCTTCGTTAATAACTTTAATTCCGAGCTCGGTGGCTTTTCTGAGCTTGCTGCCTGCATCCTCACCTGCTAAAACAACGCTGGTCTTTTTTGAAACAGAGGAGGAGGTTTTTCCGCCGAACTGCTCTATAATTGCCGATGCCTCGTCTCTTGTATAAAGGGAAAGTGCACCCGTAAGAACGAAGGTCATACCCTTAAATCTTTCGTCCTTTACCTCTGAGAGATTTTTTGTGTTAAGTCCTGCAGCTTTAAGCCTTTCAATAAGGTTTTTTGTCTGAGGAAGGGAGAAATATTCCGTTACGGCATCTGCCATAATACTTCCGAAGCCTTCAATTTCAAGAATGTCTTCCTTTGAAGCCTCTGTTATTTTTTCTAAAGAGCCGAAGTGCACGGAAAGAAGCTTTGCCGCCTTTTCTCCGATGTGGCTGATTCCGAGAGCAAAAAGGAGCTTTGAAAGGTCGTTTTCCTTGGATTTTTCAATAGCATCAAGTATATTTTTTGCGGATTTTTCACCGAGTCCCTCAAGCTCTGCAATATCCTCTGCCTTCAGAGAATATATGTCCGCAACGTCACGAATCATTCCCTTTGCCGAGAATATCTCAAGTATTGCTTCACCGAGACCTTCAATATCCATGGCATCCCTTGAGCAGAAATGAATTATAAGGCGGAGCACCTGTGCGGGGCATTCGGGATTTGTACAGCGGTGAGCCGCTTCTCCCGCATCCCGGAAAACGGGAGCACCGCAGGAGGGACATTTTTCGGGGAAACGGAAAACCTCATTTCCCGAATGTGTCTTTACTCCCACAACCTCGGGGATGACGTCACCTGCCTTGCGTACTATAATTGTATCTCCCGGAGCCAGAGAAAATTCCTTTATTCTGTCCTCATTGTGAAGAGTTGCACGGGAAACGGTGGAGCCTGCAAGAAGCACGCTGTCAAACACTGCTGTGGGGGTAAGCACGCCCGTCCTTCCCACGCTTATTTCTATGTCACGGAGTATAGTTTCCTTTTCCTCGGGGGGATATTTGTAGGCTACCGCCCAACGGGGGAATTTTGCGGTACTGCCAAGTGTTTTTCTGTGGGTAAATTCATTTACCTTTATAACGGCACCGTCAATATCAAAGGGAAGAGAGCTTCGGATTTCTCCGATTCTCGTAAGCTCCTCTTTTGCCCCTTCAATGCTTTCGCAGAGGGTATAGAAGGGCACCGTCACAAAGCCCAGCTCCCTTAAGAAATCAAGTGAGCTTTTGTGGTCGGAAAAGTCCGCACCCTCATATTTCTGCACGTTAAAAACAAAAATACTTAAATTTCTTTCGGCTGTTATTTTAGGATTTTTCTGACGAAGGGAGCCTGCCGCCGCATTACGGGGGTTCTTAAAGGGTGTTTCCCCTGCATTTTCCTGCTTTTTTGATATGTCCGCAAATACTTCCTTTGACATATAAACCTCACCTCTTACGGTGATGTCAACGTCTTTTCGGAGCTTCAGAGGAATGGTTTTTACAGTTTTGAGATTTTCGGTGATGTCTTCACCGATATTTCCGTCGCCTCTTGTAGCGCCTTTTATGAATATTCCGTTTTTATACTGAAGAGCAACTGAAAGTCCGTCAATTTTCGGTTCAACGACGTAGGTGCACTCATTTGCCGTGTCCGTCACTCTGCGGTTGAAATCGTCAATTTCCTCATAGCTGAATGCGTCCTGCAGACTTTCCAGCTTCACCTCGTGGTGTACGGGCTCAAAGGTATTTTCCGCCTCACCGCCGACTCTTAAATTGGGGGAATCCGCACGGACAAATTCCGGATACTGCTCCTCAAGATTTTTTAATTCTCTTTGGAGCATATCGTATTCATAGTCGCTGACAGGACTTTCGTTTTCAACATAATATTTATATGAAAAGAAATTCAGCTTATCACACAGCTCGTCAATTTTCAGCCTTGCTTCTTCTCTTGTCATTTCAATTCTCCTTAATTTCAATCCATTGTCCCAAGTGGTCGGATACCACGTCGGTTGTGGTGCCTTTATCAATAATCTCAAGGTCTTTTGAGGTAAAAATGTAGTCGATTTTTATACGGGGCTTATCAGAAGGGAATGTAAGCGTTTCGGTGTCGGAGCAGTTATATTTTTCAAAAAGCGGTTTTAATTCCGCGCTTTCGGGTGTACAGTTGAAGTCACCCATAATAATGCACCTTTCTTCAGGTGCAACTGAAAGAACAGTTTTTACAGCATTTTCTCTTTCGTCCTTATTCAGTCCCATATGTGTAACGATAAAAGTATATTTTTCCCCTGCATCAATTACAGCCTTTATTACAGCACGGGATTCGTACATTTCTTTGCCCGTTTTCGGGGAAGGGTCGGGGATTTTAACGGTTTCAGCCGAAATGACGGGATATCTGCTAAGCATTGCATTTCCGTAGGGTGCAACACCCAGTACGTTTATAGCTTTCCCGAAATAATAATTCATATTTGTAAGCGTGCCCAGTTTCTTTGCCTGGTCGGTGTAATCTTTGATAAATCCCTTGCCTCTTACTTCGTTAAGACCGACAAAATCGGCACCGTAAGACAGAATCTCCTCTGCGAAATCAGGGAAGCTGATTTTCTTTGTCCTGTAATTCATACAGTGAAGAATGTTGAAGGTCATTATTTTCATATTATCACCCTTGAAAAATTTTTGTTAATGTAGTAAAATTCAGGCTATGAAAGAATTTATTATAACCAAAAACGATGCAAATCAGCGTTTTGACAAGTTTATCACCAAAACCGTACCTCTTCTGCCTCAATCCCTTTTATACAAGTACCTGAGACTTAAAAGAATCAAGCTCAACGGTAAAAAAGCGGAAATCTCAACAAGGCTTAAAGAAGGCGATATTGTTCAGATGTATATAAATGACGAGTTTTTTGCTCCTAAGGAAGAAAAATATTCCTTCTTAGGCGCAGGCAAGGAGCTCAGCATTGTATATGAGGATGAAAATATTCTGCTTCTCAACAAGAAGGTAGGTCTTCTCTCCCATCCCGAAGAAGGAGAATATACCGATACCCTTATTACGAGAGTGCAACGCTACCTTTACGAAAAAGGCGAGTATGACCCCAAGAATGAGGCTTCCTTCGCTCCGGCTCTTGCTAACCGTATTGACCGCAATACCTCGGGTATTGTTATGGCGGCAAAAAATGCCGAAGCGCTCCGGATTCTTAACGAAAAGATTAAGCTTCGTGAGATAGAAAAGAGATATCTTTGCATTGCAATCGGCAGATTTCCGAAAAAGAAGAGCATTGCCGAGGGTTATCTCATAAAGGACGAAAAGAAGAACACCGTAACCGTCCATAAGGACATGGTAAAGGGCGGAAAATTTATTAAAACGGGCTACACCGTAATTGAAACAAAGGGAGATTTATCCCTTGTAGAGGTTGAGCTTTTTACGGGCAGAACTCATCAGATAAGAGCACATCTTGCTTCAATGGGATGTCCTCTTTTAGGAGACGGAAAATACGGCACCAACGCCCTTAACAAAAAGTACGGCGGTTATAAAAAGCAATGTCTTTGCTCCTATAAAACGGGCTTTACCTTCAAAACCGATGCAGGAATACTTAACTATCTCAAAGACAGATTCTTTGAGGTAGACGACGTATGGTTCAGAACGGCGTTTTTTGACGGCACCTTAATTTAATTCATCAAATAATGCAGAGCATCCTCTGTATATGCAGTCATAAGCTTCCTTGAATTTACCTGTGTACCAGGGGTCATCAACGTCCCCTCCGCCGCAGTAATCAAGGAGCTTTTTTATTTTACCCTCTTTGTCTTCACCCAACATCAGGGCAATGTTTCTCATATTCCTTTTATCCATACCGATTATAAGGTCAAAGCTGTCATAGTCGGCAATTGTCAGTCTTCGGGCACGCTTTCCGTCGGGATTTATTCCGTGCAGAAGTAATTGCTCACGGGCAGGGGGATAAACGGGATTGCCTCTTCCCATAAAAATCTCCTCATCACTTGTAGCGGCAGATTCTATATAAAAATCTTTTTCCCTGCCGTTCTTCTTTACCATATCCTTGAAAATAAACTCAGCCATAGGGCTTCTACAGATATTTCCGTGACAGACAAAAAGTATTTTAGTCATAGCTTTCATCCTTTAATTTCTCCGCAATAATGCCTACACATTCCTCGGGCGTTTTGTCGGTGCAGTCTATTGTAAAATCTGCGTATTTTTCATAAAGAGGGCTTCTTTCAGAGAATAATTCGGGAATCCCCGTATCCTTGCCCATTGCAATTCCTCTTGTTGTAATGTCGCCCAGTCTTTTTATAAGCTCGGGAAGAGAAACCTTCAGATATATGATAACCCCGTTTTCAGAGAGCTTCTTCATTGCTTTTTCGCCGTAAACGGCGCTGCCGCCCGTTGCAATAACGGAATTGGAAAAGGCTTGTTTTAATATTACCTCTTCTTCAAGCTTAATAAAATACTCCGTGCCTTTTTCATTTATTATATCGCAGAGGGCTTTTTTTGCATCCTTCTGAATAAGAAGGTCTGTATCCGTGAAATCCATAAGAAGCGTCTTTGCAAGAAGCACTCCCACGGTGCTTTTGCCTGCCCCCGGCATACCGATTAAAACGACGTTACGCATATATATCACCAACTTGAAATTATAGCATATAATTATAAATATATCAATAAAAAAGAAAAAATCCCACCTGACATCTTTACAGTTAAACTGAAAGTATCATAGTGGGTTACTTTCTTATATGTGAATGATATTGACGGATTTTCCGAGCGCTTTTTAATGAAATATTTTCCTTACGTAAAATATGAAATAATCCTTCGGATTATGAAATTTTCTGCTATCGCAGAAAGTGAAATAAGAACCTGACTTCGTCAGAACCTTGTTATTCGCTTTGCTCATAATAAAATAAATCCCTCATACGCCGAAGCGTATTTCATAGCGGTAGCTATTTCATATCGCGAAGTGATATTTCATAAATCCCGAAAGGGATTTATTTCATTGAAAAAAGCACTTCTTCCGAAGTGCTTTTTTCTGGAGCTGGTGACGGGAATCGAACCTGCAACCTGCTCATTACGAATGAGCTGCTCTGCCATTGAGCCACACCAGCAAATATATCGTAAGTGGTATTATAATACAAACGTGACGGGATTTCAAGAGGTAATTTCTACTTTTAGAAAATCTTTACTGTTTTATTAAGAATTACTTAAGCCGATTGATTAATTGTTCTGTATGCTGTAATATTATATCGGTGATTGAAGTGAAAATTATAAGAATACTTAAAATTTTAATCGGAGCTGCAGGCTGGGTGTGGATGGTGATTCCCGCCGTTTTCAGCGGAATTCTTAATATAGGAAACGGGTTGGGTATGCTGTTCTTCGGCTTCCTGTTTCTGTGGGGAGTTTTTCAGAATAAGCTTATCGAAAAGAGTACGGTACACAAATGGGCAAAGGCTTTAAGAGGAATACTGATAACGGGATATGCCGTATTTACCTTGTTCTTTGCATTTGAAAGTGCACTTATTGTCAATGCAATAAATGCAACGCCGCCCTCCGATGCAACCCTTGTTATTCTCGGCTGTTCCGTAAACGGGGAAACCCCGAGTCAGATGCTTCGTCTTCGCATTGATGCTGCAGAAAAATTTATGAAGGAAAATCCCGAATCAAAGGCTGTTCTTTCGGGCGGACAGGGTCCCGGGGAGGATATAACGGAAGCTCTTTGTATGTACCGTGAGCTGACGGCAAGAGGAATTTCCCCCGACCGTCTTTATATGGAGGAACACTCAACCAGCACAAGGGAAAACGTGGCTTTTTCAAAGGAAATAATTCTTCGTGAAAACCTCAATACCAAGGTTGCCGTTGTCTCCAATAATTTCCACTTATATAGGGCATCTCTTTCGGTGAAGGAGGCAGGGCTTGAATTTTATTCTGTCTCTGCATTTACACCTTATCCGCTTCTTGCAACTTATGTTATGAGAGAGTATATGGGAATAATAGCTCAATGGGTAGCAGGTTAACTCTGTCGGAAAAGCAAAACCGCCTCGTGTGAGGCGGTTTTTTTGTTTGATTTTACTTTACGAAAAGGCTTCTGAGCCAGTCAATAATTGATTTGAAGAAATCTGCGATTTTTTCAAAGATTGTCTTTTCCTTTTCGGGTTCCTTTTCCTTTATGTTATTGTTACATACGTCACAGATACCGTTTTCGTCAGCATCGGAGTGACCCGTTGCAGGTATGGTCTCAGAGTCTGCCGTGCCGCAAACGCTGCAGAGTAAGTCCTTATAGCCGTTAGCCGTGCAGGTTGCATCCTGAGAGGAAACTGTCATAAAGGAATGACCGTATGCGAGAGTTATCTTATTGATTTCCTCTGCACAGAGTGTGCAGATACCCTTGATCTGTCCGTTTTGTGTGCAGGATGCTTCCGTTGAAACAGAGATGTCGAGAGTGTGATAGGGGATGCTTTCAAGAAGGGGATGTGATGCGTGAAGAGTGTTTATTGTCCATACCTTTGTGAAATCAAGAGCTGTAAGAGCATTTTTATTTACAAGGTCTGCTTCGGAGATTCCGTTTGTGTTTGAAGCTGTGCCTGAGATAACAGCCTTGGAAGCCTTAGTGCTGTTGTAGTAGCAGTCTGCAACCGTACACTGTGCTATAGCACCGACAGCACCTGCAGTGCTGTTCTTTGCCGAAACGGATGCTGTTACCACACACTTTTCTGTTTTTCCGTCAAGAGCAAAGCCGAAGATACCGCCTGCATACGTGCCGTTAGCAGATGTGTCAGCAGTTACGATACAGTCGGAAATCGCAGTATTTGTTGCGTATCCTGTAATGCCGCCTGCAAAGGAGCCTGTGGCTGAAACGGCACCGCTGTTCATACATTCTGCAATTACTGCGTTGTAAGAAACGCCTGCAATACCGCCGACCTTTTCTGTCTTTGAATCGGTTGCTGAAATCTTACCTGTGTTTTTACAGTACTTTACCGTACCCTCTGCAAGACCTGCAATACCGCCGAGATTTGTTTTTGTAGCATTGACCGCAACGGTGTTTGTGCAGGAAATTATTGAGCCTGCAGAGTAGCCTGCAATACCGCCTACGTTTTTGATACCGTATGCATAGGCATTGTTTGTGCAATCAGAGATTTCACCGCCTGAGAAGCCTGCAATTCCGCCGCAGTATTCCTCGAAGCCGCCGACCGTTGCTTTATTTGAGGTTGTGCAGGAATCGATTTTGCCGGACTTGAGACAGCCTGCAACACCGCCGGTATAATTATCTGCATATACGAGGGCTGAAACGCTGCAGTTTTCAATTACCGTATTCTTTGCAAAAGCAACAATTGCGCCTGCATAATCGGTTGCACGGAAGTTACCTGAAACGGAAAGACCGGAAATAACCGCACCGTCCGTATAACCGAAAAGACCTGCATAGTCCTGCTTTACGTTAAATGCCGAAAGAGCTTTTCCGTTACCGTCAAACACACCCTTAAAGGGAGCTTCTTCGGAGCCGATGGGAGCAAATGCCGCATTTACGGCAATATCTGCATCAAGAACTATGAATTTACCGCTGAAGCTTTCGCCCTTTGCAACCATCTCAGAGAAAGCATCCAGCTGATTTGCTGTGCTGATAACGTAAGGGTTGTTCTTTGTGCCTTCACCTGAAAGCTGAGCAGCAGAAGCCGTGATGCACATAAGACAAACGAGAATAATTGAAAGTGCAACACTTGTGATTTTTGAAATCTTGTTTTTCATATTTATCCCTCCGTAAGAGATATAAAATTTATACAGATTAATTATACAATAAAAAGATTAGCAGTGCAAGAGGAATTTATTTGCCCGAAAGTCCGAGAAGTGTTCTTCCTCCGTAGAAATATGTCTGAGCAAGGAATGTTGCCATTTCGTCGGCAGGAATAACCATTCCGTCATACATCCAATAAAGCACCGTTTCCCACATAGCGGAAACTGCAAAGCAGGTAAGATACCGTCTCGGATCCTCAGGAGAGAATACCTTATTAGAGTCCGGTATGTGCTCAAGAAGAGCATCTTTTATTTTTTTTGCAAGGAAGTTGTTGGGATCGTTGCTTATAACGAATTTGCAGATATCCTCATACTCCTTGCAGAACTTAAAGAAGCGCAGAATGTAATTTGTAAAATCCTCAACCGTAACAAAGCTTGCCTGAGGAGCGATTACCGTTTCTTTAAACACATCAAAGATATCACTCTGAATCTGCATCATCATATCGTTGATATCCTTGTAGTAGAAATAGAAGGTGGAGCGGTTCACATCAGCTCTTTCCGTCAGTTCCTTCACCGTAATTTCATCAATTGTAGCATTTTCGAGTAATTCGAAGAGACATTCCCTGAGAACCCTTTTAGTTCTTTTTACACGTCTGTCTTCGGTTCTTTTTACTTTGGATTCTCCCATAGTTATTTACCTC
The DNA here is from genome assembly GCA_045586465.1 of Acutalibacteraceae bacterium. GTDB lineage: Bacteria > Bacillota > Clostridia > Oscillospirales > Acutalibacteraceae > RUG806. The sequence continues at coordinate 14,279 of JAZNAI010000156.1, forward strand.
CTGTATGATATCGTACATCTGTATGATATCAGACTATAGATGTATTTTATCAGACAAAAATAACTAAATCAACGGATATTGTGCGAATTTATGGGGATTAAGTGTAAAAAATAACTCAGATTTTTCGTGTAAAAGGTATAAAACCACGTAAAAACAGATTATTTTTTCCGAAAAAGATAAAAGAACACAAAAAGGGTATCAGCCGCAACCGACCGATACCCACATGCTATTTGTTTTTTTGAATCACATCATTGAAAGCAGTCTTGTGAAAATTTCCTCTGCTGCCTCATCCTTTGTCATAAGGGGAAGTTCATCATCTTTATCTCTTGTTATTATTGTGATGACGTTGGTTTCCGTGCCGAAGCCGGCGCCCTCTATCTTGAGATTGTTTGCACATATCATATCGAGATTTTTCTTTTCGAGCTTCTTTCTTGAATTTTCAAGAAGGTCTCTTGTTTCCATTGAAAAACCGCAGAGAAGCTGACCTTCTCTCTTGTTTTCACCGAGGAATTTCAGAATATCGTCCGTTCTTTCGAGGGCAATTGAGGCATCGCCTTCGCTCTTTTTTATTTTGTCCTCAGCGACGCTTACGGGTCTGTAGTCCGCAACTGCGGCTGCTTTTACAATGATATGGGCATCGGAGTGTTTTTTTACTGCTTCAAACATATCCTTTGCACTTTCAATATGTACACAGCTTACATTTTCGGGATCGGGGAGATTATCTGCTCCCGTAATGAGAGTTACCTCGGCGCCTCTTCTTGCTGCATTTTTTGCAAGGGCGTAGCCCATCTTGCCCGTAGAGTGGTTTGTGATATACCTTACGGGATCAATTGCTTCCCTTGTGGCGCCTGCCGTTACAAGAACACTCAGTCCCTTCATATCCTTTGGGAAGGCAATTTCGTTTATAACGCTTTCGAGTAATTTTTCGGGAGAGGGAAGCTTTCCTCTTCCCGTATCTCCGCAGGCAAGTCTGCCCGAGTCGGGAGTGATTATATTCCAGCCGTATTTTTTAAGCGTTTCGATATTATCCTGAGTTACGGGATTTTCGTACATTCTTGTGTTCATGGCCGGGGCAATGATTTTGGGGCACTCTGCAGCAAGCACCGTCGACGTGAGCATATCATCGGCAAGTCCGTGTGCAAGCTTTGCAATTACATTTGCCGTTGCAGGTGCAATAATCAGAGCATCCGCCTTTCCGGAAAGAGAAATGTGGGGAATTTCCGTGCCCGAATCCCTGTCAAAGATATCCGTGTGCACCTTGTTTCCCGTAAGTGCCTCAAAGGTAAGAGGGGACATAAATTCCATAGCACCCTTTGTCATAATAACATTTACATCGGCGTGCTGCTTCACTAAAAGCGAGGTAAGCTCTGCTGCCTTGTAGCAGGCAATACCGCCCGTTATTCCCAGTATTACGGTTTTTCCTTTAAGCATAAAAATCTCTCCCGTAAGTAATTTCTGAGAAAATTATACAAGTAAATTCGGAGTTTGTAAATACTTTGCGGAAAATAGACCTGAAAACTGCATAAAAAACTTGCAATTTTATTATGCAGTATATATAATATAAGCGGATAGTATGCGGTTCAGCCGATGTACCCTCGGGATATCAGGCGCAAGAACTGTTGCTTCCGTCATTTCCGTAAATGCGTTGTATCATTATGAACAGCAGCAGGAGGCTTAAGCTATGAAAACAAGTAAAAGAAACGAAAAGGTAAAGGATCAGGTTATTTTAGCTCTCTTTACGGCAATAGTATTGCTTTTGGCCTTTACTCCCTTCGGTCTTATTGATCTTCCGATAATAAAGGCTACGATACTGCACGTGCCCGTTATTATCGGTTCTGTTGTTTTAGGACCGAAGAAGGGCGGATTTTTAGGCTTTGTATTCGGTCTTACAAGTATTATAAAAAACACTACCGCACCGAGCCTTCTTTCCTTTGCTTTTTCTCCCTTTATACCTCTTCCCGGTGTGGGAAAGGGCAGTATCCTTGCAGTCGTAATATGCTTTATCCCGAGAATACTCGTAGGTATTACCCCTTACTATACGGTAAAGGGTATTGAGGGTGTTGTATATAAGCTGACAGGCAAGAAAAACAAGGCAATTCGCTCTGTTGCAACAACTGTTTCGGCAGTTGTCGGAGCATTCACAAACACAGTTCTTGTTATGGGTATGATATATCTTTTCTTTAAAGAGCCTTATGCCGCAGCAAATGCCATTCCCGTTGAAACGGTGCTTTCCGTAATTCTGGGAATTGTGGGCACAAACGGTGTTCCCGAGGCTGTAGCCGCCGCAATTATAGTAACACCCGTATGCCTTGCCCTCGAAAAGGTTATGGGAAGACTTAATATGAGGAGTGACGGAAAATGATTCTTGCCGTTGACATCGGTAATACAAATATCTGTGTTGCAGGCTTTTCCGATGGGGATACTCCCGCTTTTATTAAAAATTATCCGGACAGCCGCTTTCATAACTCTTTCGAATTTCTTTCGGCACTTAAAAGCGATATACCGCAGGAGATAAGCGGTGCAGTGCTCTGCTCCGTGGTGCCCGTGCTCGCATCAATGGTAAAGGAGGCTCTCACCGGCTTTGTCAGGGGAGAGATTGTAGTAATTGATTCCGAATTCAATGACGGACTGAGAATTTCCGGTTATGACAGAAGACGGCTCGGCAATGACAGAATTGCCGATATGACAGCAGTAAAAGCACTTTACGGCACACCTGCCGTAATTTTCGATATGGGCACCGCAAACACCGTTTCCGTGCTCAATAAGGACGGCGTATTTATCGGCGGTATGATAATGCCGGGTCTGGGTCTTTCAATAAACGCCCTTTCCTCGGGGACTGCACTTCTTCCCGGGATAAAGCCCTCGCAGCCCAATTCCTTGTTAGGACAGGATACTGTTTCTTCAATAAATAACGGCGTCATATATTCGGGTGCATTTGCTCTTGAGGGAGTGCTTGCCCGTGTTGAGGAGCTTCTGGGCGAAAAGGTTACCGCAGTTGTGACGGGCGGTGCCGCAAAATTCATTCTTCCCCAGTGCAGAAGAAGAGTGATTTACGATGAGCACCTTTTACTCAAGGGGCTTAAGATTCTTTATGAAAAGAAGCTGAATGATGAAGGCAACCGATGAAAAAAAGGTAAAGGAAATAGCCCGTAAGGCCGGGGAAGTCGGCGGCAGGGCATATTATGTGGGCGGTTTTGTAAGAGACCGCCTTTTAGGTTTGCCTACAAAGGATATTGACGTTGAGATACACGGCATTTCCCCCGATAAGCTAAGGGAAATTGTCTCCTCAGAGGGTACGGTTCTCGAAATGGGAGAGAGCTTCGGTATATTCTCTCTTAAGGGCACGGATATTGATATAGCGATGCCCAGAAAGGAGACCGTTACGGGCAGGGGACACCGTGATTTTGACGTGTCCGTTGACCCGTTTATCGGCGTAGAAAAAGCCGCCGCCCGACGGGATTTTACCGTAAATGCCCTTATGGAGGATGTTCTGACGGGTGAGATTATTGATTCCTTCGGGGGTCTCACAACCTTAAAAGCAAAGTGCTTCGCCACGTTACTGACGAAAGCTTTCCCGAGGACCCCTTAAGGGTGCTTCGTCTTGCACAGTTTTCCGCACGCTTCGGCTTTTCGGTGCACGAAAAGACAAGGGAGCTTTGCAAGACTATAGATTTATCCTCTCTTTCAAGGGAAAGAATTGAAGGAGAAATGAAAAAGGCACTCTTAAAATCGGAAAAGCCTTCGGTATTCTTTGAGGTATTAAGGGACGTAAACGGACTTGATTTCTGGTTTCCGGAGCTCAAAAGGCTCATAAATCTTCCTCAGAATCCTGCCTTTCACCCCGAGGGTGACGTGTGGGTACACACTATGCAGGTGCTTGACCGTGCCGTTTCTTTCAGAGACAGGGTGTCCCGGCCGTTCTCCTTTATGATGTCGGCACTCTGTCACGATTTCGGAAAAATTGAAGCAACAAAGGAAATTGACGGGGTTATTCATGCCTATGCCCACGAAAGCCTCGGACAGCCTCTTATAAAGGATTTCCTTACCCGTATTACGGGAGATAAGGCTGTTATAAATTATGTACTGAATATGTCATTTTATCATATGAAGCCCGGAGTTATGGCAAGGGCAGGCTCATCTCTGAAGTCATTTAATAAGCTTTTTGATGACAGCGTGTGCCCCTCAGACCTTATTTTTCTTGCTCTCAGCGATGAGGGGGAGAGAAATGAAAATATTGAGAATATTCTTTTTGAAAGGCTCGGCGCTTTCAACGAAATAATGTCCCGCCCCTTTGTGCAGGGTAAGGACTTAATTGAAGCAGGGCTTACTCCCGGCAAAAGCTTTTCGGAAATTTTAGAATATGCACATAAGCTTCGTCTTGCAGGTGTAAGCAGGGAAAGTGCCCTGAAGCAGACCTTAGCCTTCGCACGAAAAATGAAATAAAACGAGGGTATCAGCCGTAATTGACTGATACCCTTTGACATTCTCAGAAAACAGGATAAGTTCTTCTGTAAAGTGAATTGATTTTTCTGAAGTACTCCGTATCCACATTGTCGATTGTTTCTTTTGTGGTGCGGTAGCGCCAGTTTTTCTCGGGCACTCCGGGGATATTCATACGGGCGTCGCTTCCGAAGCCGCACATATCCTGAAAGGCTATTATTGCCGTGTTGGAGGATGACTTCCATACGGCTTCAATTATTTTACGGCAGGACTGTGACCGGTAACCTCCGTCACCCCAGTTGCTGCCCGTAAAGCCTGTGTATTCCAGAGCAAAAGCACGTTCCTTTTCGCTTGCCTCCCAAAGCCAGCCCAGAAGCGTGTTGTTGTCGTGTGTTCCGCAGTAGTTTACGGAATTAATGGGTGTGTTATGAGGCATATGAAGTGAATCCCCGTCGGGCTCAAAGCCGAACTGCACAACCTTCATCCCGGGGAAGCCTGTGTCATTAAGGAGCTTCGGAACGTCTTCGCCGAAAATACCCAGATCCTCTGCAATAATGGGAAGCTCGCCGAAGGTCTTTTTCACCTTGTTAAAGAGCTTCATACGGGGACCCTCAACCCATTTGCCGTTTTTGGCGGTTTTGCTGTCGGCAGGAATTTCCCAGTAGGAGGCAAAGGCTCTGAAATGGTCAATTCTCACACAGTCGTAGGTCTTGAAGCTCTGTTCAATCCTCTTCAGCCACCACTTGTAGCCGTCCTTTTCCATATACTCCCAGTTATAAAGGGGATTTCCCCACAGCTGTCCGTCCTCGGAGAAATAATCGGGAGGGCAGCCGGCAACAGCCTTGGGCTTCAGAGTTTCCTCGTCAATTAAAAACTGAGCGGTGTTTGCCCATACGTCTGAGGAGTCCATAGCAACATAAATGGGCATATCGCCTATAATTGCAATACCTTTTTCATTTGCATAAGTCTTTATTTTATTCCATTGTGAAAAGAAAACATACTGAGTGAATTTGAAGAAGGCGCACTCTTTTTCAAAATTTCTTCTGAGCTTTCTTGCGCTTTTATAATGAGCGTATTTTTCATCCCACTCCCACCAGGGAGCATCGTTATGAAGCTCTTTAAGTGCCATAAACAGCGCAAAGTCGGGAAGCCAGGAATTCTCTTCGGAAAACTCTCTTACCTTTTCCGCTGTCTCGGGAGAAATATTGGAAAAAGCCGTTTTAAGAAGCTTCATTCTCTTTTTAAGTGCAAATTCATAGTCTGCGGTGTAGGGTGAGCCCGTGTATATATTTTCTTCATACTGCTCCTTTGTGCAAAGACCCTCTTCATACAAGCTCTTAGGATCAATGAAAAGGATGTTTCCCGCAAAGGCAGAAGCCGAGCAATAAGGGGAATTTGCCTTATCCACGGGGTTAAAGGGCAGGACCTGCCAGTAGCCGAAATTCATTTCGTGTAATTTGTCTGCAAAATATCTGCAGTTTTCGTCAAATACTCCGATTCCGTAGTCGGAGGGAATAGATGAGATGTGCATAAGCACACCCGAGGCTCTGTTTTTTAGCATAATATCATTTTCCTTCTGAAAAAGTAATTGTACTTATTTTAGCACAGATAGTTTTTGTTGACAATATATTTTCTGCTTGGTATTATAAAATATATACAAAAATATTATTCTTGGGGAGGCTTCATTATGCTTAATGATAAAAAATACAGACTTTCCTTTACCGAAGAAGCAGAAAAGCTTGTTGGTCAGATGTCTCTTAAAGAAAAGGTTGTGCTTCTTGCAGGTCACTGCAAATGGTATCAGAGTATGGGT
>JAZNAI010000157.1:0-9574 GCA_045586465.1 Acutalibacteraceae bacterium
TGGCCTCCGACTTACGCCCACGGCGTCCCGCAGGTAGGAATAAAAATTACAGAAGTTACGACCCGTGGAGGCACATTTTATCTAATACGGAAATTAACACGAAAATTGCGATTTCATCAGGGCGGGACGCCGTGGGCGAAGGAGCAAGGCGCTTCCGGTGGAAGAGAAAGCCTTGCGGATGAGATGAGGAAACACAGAGCATTGCGACCGCTCCAAGGGAAGCAATGCGACAATGTTTCCGAGGGTCGTCCCCTACAAGTGCCTCAGAGTAAATTCTGTGTAAAATCGAACTGACTGCTTGCGGGACGTCGAGGACGCCGTCCCCTACAATGTTAATTACACGGCACAGCCTCAGAATAGTTTACCTCTTCACTATTCACCATTACTTATTACCTAAAAAAAGTCTCCCCTGAAGGGGTTACCTTCAAGGGAGACAATTATTTTTTCGACTTATGCGAACATTAGCCTAAAAGCACCTTATTTTACTGTGCAATACATAAAGTACTTGTAGCCGAGGGGGTTGGAGAAGAAGCCTTCTACTGCATCGTCAACCATGTAAAGGTCTGTGTAGAAGTAGAGAGGAACTACGCAACCTGTAGACATAAGGATATCTTCAGCAAGGTGCATAAGCTCATAACGCTTTACGTTATCAGTGCAGCTCTTGATTGTGCTGATAAGAACGTCATAGGTTTCTGCCCATGTGCCGTCTTCAACCTTTGTCTCATAGCCGTAAGGTGTGAGGTCGAGGTCATAGATAGCAAGGTCAGCGTGTGCGCCCTTACCGTACTGGATATCGTTGTTACCGGAAACTGTTGTCCACATATCAAGGAAGCAGATGGGATCGTTGTAGTCAGCAAGCCAACCGTTACGAGCGATTGAATACTGGCCTTCTTTTCTTGTGTTAAGGAATGTAGCCCATTCCTGATTTTCAAGAACCATTGTGATGCCTACTGCATCAAGAGCACCTGCAAGGTACTCACCGATAGCCTTGTGGCCGTCAGATGTGTTGTAGAGGTATGTAAGCTTGGGGAAGTTTGTGAACTTGCCTGTTGCTTCGTCAAATGTGTAGTACTTCTTAAGAGTTGCCATAGCAGCGTCGAAGTTAGCCTGAAGAGCTTCCTTGGATACATCATAGTAACCGTCGAATGCATCTTCTGTGCTGTTAGCTGTCTTGTAGAACTCTGTACCGTCGGGATTTGTCATACCCATAGCAACGAATGAGGAAGCGGGAACCTGGCCGCCCTGTGCAACTTCTTCAACAACATAGTTTCTGTCGAAGAGGAGACCGATAGCGTTTCTGATTTCTGCCTTAGCAGCTTCAGCTTCAGCACCGGTAAGAGTGTTGCCTTCGGGAAGGATCTCTTCATTTACGTTCCAGCATACATAGTATGTACCGATCTGACCTGCTACTACGAACTCATCGGGATAGTCCTTCTTGAGGTTAGCGATTTCGTTTGTGGGAACGTCATCGATAAGAGCCCAGGAACCGTTCTTGAAGTTTGTGAGCATATTGTTGGAGTCATCGGAAAGATAGAACTTGAGTTCAGGCATTGTAACCTTAGCTGCATCAACATAGTTTTCATTCTTTGTAAGAGTGATAACAGAGTTGTGCTCCCAAGCGGAGATTGTGTAAGGACCGTTGTTTACATAAGTTGCGGGGTCAGTTGCCCAGTTTTCGTTAGCAACAACGTCTTCACGTACGGGATAGTAGGTGGGGAATGCAAGAAGTTCGTTCCAGTAAGAAACAGCGTTGTTAAGAGTAACAACGAGTGCCTTAGCGTCTGTAGCTTCTACAGCAAGCTTAGCATCGGGGTTAACCAATTCTTCAGCATCGTTTGTTTCCCACATTTCAGCGTAACCCTTAACTACATCGAACATATAGTTGTAGTCACCGGAGAGAGCGGGAGAAGCTGCACGGTTCCATGCAAATACGAAGTCAGCAGCTGTGAGGTCCTTACCGTCAGACCACTTAAGACCATCCTTAAGTGTGTATGTGTAAGTAACTGTGCCGTCTTCATTAGCAACACCTTCAACAAGCTCTGTAGCGCAGTCAGCTACGATAACAAGCTTGCCTTCAGCGTCCTGAGCCCACTTTGCAAGACCTGCAAAGAGGTGTGCGCACATTGTAGCGCCGTCTACAGCAGAGTTAAGTGCGGGGTCAAGAGTATCGGGTTCAGATGAAAGACAAACTGAAAGAGAATTTACAGTTTCGTTTCCGCCTGAGGGCTTGTCACCGCAAGCAGCAAAGCTGAGGACCATTACAAGTGCAAGAGCAAGAGCAATAATCTTTTTCATTGTTTTTTCTTCCTTTCGAAAAAATATTTATCTGTATATGCTGTAAAATGTATTGCACGTCATTTTACATCATACAAATAACAAGGTTTGGGTAAATTCAGATTTCGCAATTCGGAGAACGCAAAAATTAAATTCAGAGGAACAATTCTGATTTTGCCTTGTAGGGGACGACGCCCTCGGCGTCCCGCGATACAGAAATTACATAATTTATGTTAATTTCGCGCGGATTATGAAATGTCCCTCCGAGGAGCATAATTTTTGTATCTTTATTATCTGCAGGCGGGACGCCGTGGGCGTCGTCCCCTACAGACTGAAATTTTTACTTCACTGCAGGAATAAACGCTTTAGTCGTTTATTTCTGCTACTCTGTGGCAGGCTACGAAATGACCCTTTGAAACCTCTTTGAACTCGGGCATACTTTCGGCACACTTTGCAGTTGCGTACTGACAGCGTGTTCTGAAGGGACAGCCTGAGGGAGCATTGAGGGGACTGGGGATATCGCCCTGAAGAGCGATTCTCTGATTAGCACGGGCAATCTTGGGGTCGGGCATGGGAACTGCCGACATAAGAGCCTTGGAGTAGGGGTGAAGAGGTCTTTCGCAGATTTCGTTTGCATCTGCAAGCTCTACCATCTTACCGAGGTACATAACCGCAATTCTGTCGGAAATGTGACGAACAACTAAAAGGTCGTGTGCGATGAAAAGGTAGGTAAGGTTGAGCTTATCCTGTAATTCATCGAACATATTTATAACCTGAGCCTGAATGGACACGTCAAGTGCGGAAACGGGCTCGTCGCAAACGATAAAGTCGGGGTTAACAGCAAGAGAACGGGCAATACCGATTCTCTGTCTCTGACCGCCTGAGAATTCGTGAGCGTAACGGGATGCGTGCTCGGAGTTCAGTCCTACGTGACCCATAAGCTCGAGAATCTTTTCCTCTCTCTCCTTCTTGTTTGCGTAAAGCTTGTGGATATCAAGAGGCTCACCGATAATATCGGCAACTGTCATACGGGGGTTAAGGGATGAATAGGGATCCTGGAAAACCATTGTGGCTTTCTTTCTGAATTCCTTTATGTCAGCCTTGCTCTTTATGAGCTTACCGTCATAGTAAATTTCACCTGCGGTGGGCTTATAAAGGTGAAGAAGAGTTCTGCCGACCGTGGTCTTACCGCAGCCTGACTCACCAACGAGACCGAGAGTCTCACCCTTGTTGATGAAGAAGGATACGTCATCAACAGCCTTAAGGGGCTTTGAACGGAGCATTCCTACGTTTATGTTAAAGTATTCCTTTAAGCCCTTTACTTCTATAAGGGGTTTATTTTCACTCATTATTCTTCTCCCCCTTCTTTAGTATCGGAAAGTGTGATTTCGCCCTTTTCTGCCATTTCCTTTATGCACTGCCAGCAAGCAGACCAATGTGTAGAGGAAAGGTCTGTTACGGGTGCACGCTCGGTAAGACAGATTTTCATAGCACCGTCGCAGCGGGGTGCGAAGGGACAGCCCTTGGGCATATTGAGAAGGTCAATGGGAGTACCCGTAATAGGCTGAAGTCTTGTACCTGCTGAGGTTGTTGAGGGAATTGAGCGCATAAGTCCCTTTGTATATTCGTGACCGGGAGTGTAGAAGATTTCCTCTGCAGTTCCCTTTTCACAGATTGAGCCTGCGTACATAACGATAACCTCGTCGCACATCTGAGCCACAACGCCCAGGTCGTGGGTAATCATAATGATTGCCATTCCCAGCTCCTTCTGGAGCTTGCCCATAAGCTCAAGAATCTGAGCCTGAATTGTAACGTCAAGAGCCGTTGTGGGCTCGTCGGCAATAAGAATGTCGGGCTCGCAGGCAAGTGCCATAGCAATCATAACTCTCTGACGCATACCGCCTGAGAATTCGAAGGGATACTGCTTCATTCTCTTTTCGGGCTCGTTAACGTTTACGAGACGGAGCATCTCAACTGCTCTGTCATAAGCCTGCTTCTTATTTCTGTCAGTATGAAGCATAATTGCTTCCATAAGCTGCTTGCCGATTGTATATGTGGGGTTAAGGCTTGTCATAGGGTCCTGGAAGATTATGGAAATCTTGTTGCCTCTGACAGTCTTCATAACCTTTTCACCGGCACCTACAAGCTCCTGACCGTCAATTTTAACGGAGCCTGAAACGATTTTACCGGTGCCTGCAAGAATCTGCATAATTGAGTAAGCTGTAACGGACTTACCTGAGCCCGACTCGCCTACTATTCCTAATACCTTACCTCTTTCGAGCTCAAATGAAACGCCGTTTACGGCCTTTACTTCACCTGCATCCGTGAAAAACGAGGTATGTAAATCTTTAACTTCCAATAAAGCCATTGCCATACTCTCCTTTCTCAGTTGTTAAGCTTGGGGTCGAATGCATCGCGAAGTCCGTCACCGAAGAGATTAAGAGAAAGAACGATAAGGGAGATTACGATTGCGGGAATAACAAGTCTGTAGGGGTAAGAGCTCATACCGTTAAGAGCGTCGGAAGCAAGGGAGCCGAGGCTGGGCATGGGAGCGTTTACACCGAGACCTAAGAAGGAAAGATAGCTTTCCGTGAAGATAGCTGAGGGAATCTGCAGAGCTGTTGAAATGATAACAACGCTTATGCAGTTGGGGATAAGGTGCTTCTTGATAACCCAGGAGCCCTTAGCGCCCGTTGCCTTTGATGCGAGAACGTATTCCTGCTCACGAAGGGAGAGAATCTGTCCTCTTATAAGACGGGACATTGATACCCAGTAAAGAAGTGCGAAAACCACGAAAAGGCTTATGATGTTTGAGCCTATCTTTTCCAGCACCGTTCCGTCAACAAGCTTTTCTATGGGGTCACCGAGCATTGCTGCAAGCAGGATAACCATAAGCATATCGGGAAGAGAGTAGATGATATCAACTATTCTCATTATAAACATATCGAGCTTTCCGCCCACGTAGCCTGAAATTGAACCGATAAGAAGACCGATGATAAGAACGATGATGCTTGCGAAGAAGCCGACCGTAAGAGAAATTCTTGCACCGTAAATAACACGGATAAAGTAGTCACGGCCTGCGGAGTCAGTTCCGAAAACGTGGGGGAACAGCTTTTCGCCTGCTTCAATACGTGCTTCCTCGGTGGAGCCGAATTCAAAGGGAGAAAGGTTGGCATACGAGGGGTCAACGGGCTTACCGGGTGTGATACCCAGCTGCTGGTCATAGGCATAGGGCCAGAACATAGGAACGAAGATTGCGGAAAGAGTGATGAGAACTACCACGATAAGGCTGACTGTTGCAACCTTATTTTTGAGAAGTCTCTTTACACCGTCCTTAAAGAAGGTGGAGGATTCACGCATCTGAACTATATATTCTTTATCTTCTGCAGTTGCAGGGATAAACGAATCAAGATTCACGTGCATATTAAAGGGATTCTTTTTCATCTGCTGTCTCCTCCTTTTTACTCAAGATTGATTCTGGGGTCAACAACCTTATAAAGGATGTCACCCACAAGGTTCATAATAACGATAAGCGCTGCAAGAACGATTGTTGTACCCATAATAAGGGGATAGTCACGGCTGGTGATGGAGTTAACGAAGTCACGTCCTACACCGGGAACCGCAAAAATCTTTTCAACAACAAGTGAGCCTGTAACGATATATGCAAGCATAGGTCCGAAATATGTGATAACGGGGATAAGAGAGTTCTTAAGAGCGTGTCCGAAGATAATCTTTGTGCCCGAAACACCCTTTGCCTTAGCGGTTCTTATGTAATCCTGACCTAAAACGTCAAGCATCGAAGAACGTGTAAGACGGGTAATGTATGCAGTGGGGTAAAGTGCTAAAGTGATAATGGGCAGAACGAGACCGCCGTCCGCATCGCCGTTTGCAGGGAACCAGCCTAGCCACAGGGAGAAGGTCAGCAGCAGCAACGAGCCCATAATGAAGGAGGGCATTGAAACGAAGGCTGTTGTTATAACCATTATGATACGGTCAATAAGCTTGTTTCTGCGAAGAGCTGCAATAGCACCCAGCACAACACCTATTCCGAGGGCAATAAATGCCGCAGTTACACCCAGCACCGCAGAAGTCTCCATACCGTCAATGATAATATCGATAACCTGTCTGCCTCTCTGCTTAAGGGAGGGACCGAAGTCGAACTTTGTCACGATATCGGTAAGATATGTAAGATACTGCTCGGGCACGGGCTTGTCGAGACCGTACTTTGCTTCGAGAGCTGCCTGAGCGGCAGGAGAAACTGCCTTTTCACCCATAAAGGGACCGCCGGGAACTGCACGGGTTACAAAGAAGGTTATTGTAATAACAATCCAGACTGTAAGAATCATCAGAAGTATTCGCTTTCCGATGTAAAGTAACGTTTTTGTGTTCATTTGCAAGACTCCAATCATTTTAAAAGGGTACAACATACCCTAGGGCATAAAAACAGTTATATGTATTTTACCCGAGAAGGAACAAAAAAGCAACAGTTTAAGTTTTATTTTAACAATTTGTAACCTTTTTTACAAAATTATTTGTTTGTTCACATAAAAACTGTTGAAATTAACTTGCTTTATCGGTTTTTATATATTACATTATAATAATGTTAGGAGTGATTCAATGGAAATCTACAAGCACGTTGCCGTTATCGGCATCGACGGTATGGGAAATTTCAACTTCCGTACCGAAACACCGAATCTCGACAGAATATTTGCCCACGGTGCGGTAAACCGAGCCGCACTTTCTATGAATCCCACAATAAGTGCCGAAAACTGGGGAGCTATGCTTCTGGGGGCGACTCCCCTTGTGCACAAGCTCACAAACGGCAGGGTCAGCAATGAAAAATACTTAAACGATGCACTCCCCACTGTATTCAGAATAATAAGAGAGGCTGACCCCGACTGCTATCTTGCATCGGTGGTTAACTGGAATCCCATAAATCACGGCATAGTTGAGGACGGCTTCGGTGTTGACAAGCACACCGCTCCCAATGACAGCGAGCTTACGGATATTATCGTTGAGTGCGTGGCAAAGAAGCCGAAATTCCTTTTCGTACAGCTTGACGACGTTGACGGAGCAGGACACTCCGGCGGCTACGGAAGCGAAAAGCACCTTAAGGAGATTCAGCGTGCCGACTCTTACACGGGCAGAATCTATGAAGCCTACGAAAAGGCAGGCATACTTGACGACACTCTGTTTATAGTAATTGCCGACCACGGCGGTGTAAGAACCGGGCACGGCGGTTACACGGACACGGAGAAGTACGTTTACTTCGCAGTAACGGGTAAGGGTGTAAAGAGTGGCCTTATTCCCTACTGTGAAACAAAGGATATTGCGGCTGTGGTCCTTTCGGCATTGGGTCTTCCCCTTCCCGAATATAACGAGAAAGGCTTCACCTCACAGGTTCCCGAAAACATATGGGAGGGCACAAAGCCCTATTACAGAAAGCCCGCAGAAAAAACTGTTATCCCATCACGGGCTACACCCGGCAATATTTATGATTACATACCGAAAGAGGATTTCGCCCTTCTTCTTCACCTTGACAATGACCTTTCCGACTTTACGGGCAGAAACGAAGTAAAGGAAACGGGAACCGTAAAATTCTACTCCAACGGTGTAAATTCCGCCTGCGGTGAGTTCGGAAAGACGGGCTTTGTGACCGCTGACAGGGTAAGCCTCGGAAAAGAGAGCTTCACACTTGCCTTCTGGGTGCAGACGGATACCTCAATCAGCGAGGCACCTGCACTTATGAGTAATCAGGACTGGTGGTGGCAGAACCGCAAAAATAAGGGTGTCACCGTAGCCCTCAGAAATTACGACCTTATGTTCAATGTTTCCTGCGGTGACGACCACTACGATACCGTAGTCCCCTTCCCCGAGGGTGCGGAAAATGAATGGCTGCATTACGCTGCCGCCTTTGACAGAGAAAACAGAGAAATCCGCTTCTATAACGACTTTAAGCTCAGGCACGTGGTAAAAATCCCCGAGGAATACTTAATTGATTACGATACGGACTGTCCCTTCACCGTGGGCAACGACGGCAAGGGCACCTATAACAACGTATCCCACGGCTTTATTTTCAGGCTTGACGATGTTTTGGTGCTGAAAAAAGCTCTGACGGACGAGGACGTAAAGGCCCTTAAAGCATACTATTACGGTGAATGATATGACAGATTTAAGATTCAGAAACGGAAAATTCAGAATACTCTGCTTTTCCGATTCCCACGGAATAAAGGATTTTGACACACGTGTTGTCCGTGACATTGAGGCTATAGTCGAGGGCACGTCACCCGACCTTGTGCTGTTTTTAGGGGACAACGTCTGGCGTGACGGTGCAGAGAACGAGGACACCTTAAGAGCGTTTATGACGGCAGTCACAAAGCCTCTTACGGACAGGGGCATCCCCTGGGCGCACGTTTTCGGCAATCACGATATGGAAAAAGGCTTTCTTACAAAGGATCAGCAGGGAGTTTACGAATCCATTCCCGGCTGTCTTTCCTCGGCAGGTCCCGAGGAGGTTTACGGCACGGGCAACTGGGTGCTTGAAATAAAATCCGAATTTTCGGACAAGACGGTATATAACGTATGGGGACTTGATTCGGGCAGAGGAATAGGAGAATTTCTCGACTGCTGCTGCCTTCCCCGTGACACAAAAACAAAGCTTTCAGACCCTCTTCATATGTCCTCAGGCTACGATGCGGTGAAATTTACTCAGCAGATGTGGTACTGGAACGAGTCCCTGAGGATAGAAAGGGAAAACGGAGAAAAGATACCGGGACTTATGACTATGCACATAGCGCCTCCCGAATACGTGCTTCTTTCCAAAAACGTACAGGAGACGGATTTTAAGGGCACTCACCGTGAATACGTGGGAAGCTCCCCCGTAAACTCCGGCTTTCTTGCGACTATGGCACAAAGAGGCGACATAAAGACCGTTGTCGTCGGTCACGACCACATAAACGACTGCGAGGGCACGTACCTCGGAATACGGCTTACCTATGACGGCGGTATCGGCTACGACGGCTACTGCCACGGGGACCTCAGAGGCGGACGCATTGTGGACGTCAGGGAAAACGACCCCTGGAATGTAAAAACCTATATGGTAAGGTCAAAGGATTTCGTAAAGGATTACGAAAACGAAACTACATAAATCATAATTTAGCAGCCAAAGACTGCTAAACTATGATAGTGATATCGACAACATTGTTGTCGGTGATATCCGTCTGAGACGGGTGATATTCATTCCTACGGAATGAGTGATATATTTGCCTTTCGGCAAATGTTTCGGAAGGGCTTCGCCCTT
>JAZNAI010000158.1:0-4431 GCA_045586465.1 Acutalibacteraceae bacterium
GATATGACGGAGAGAGTATTCACATATCAGCAGATAAAGGAATATTCCTGCCAGACTGCCAACTACTTCCGCTCCTTAGGTATAAAGAAGGGCGACAGAGTAATGCTTGTGCTCAAGCGCCACTATCAGTTCTGGTTCTCAATTCTTGCCCTTCACAGACTCGGTGCAATCGTTATCCCTGCAACGCATCAGCTGCAGGCTCACGACTTCGAATACCGCTTCAA
Organism: Acutalibacteraceae bacterium; assembly: GCA_045586465.1. Taxonomy (GTDB): domain Bacteria; phylum Bacillota; class Clostridia; order Oscillospirales; family Acutalibacteraceae; genus RUG806. The sequence goes on from JAZNAI010000158.1 coordinate 225, forward strand.
TGCGGCAGGGGTAAGTGCTATTATCTGTACCTCGGACGATAATACTCCCGAGCACGTTGACGAATGTGTCGATAAGTGTCCCACACTTGTCACAAAGGTTGTTGTTGGTGAATCCCGTGAGGGCTGGCACAACTTTGATGAGGAGTATCACCTCTTCTCAAGACGCTTCCGCCGTGAAGAGGATACCGCCTGCGGAGACGAGCCTATGCTTATGTTCTTCACATCGGGCACAACAGGCTATCCCAAAATCGCAACTCACAAGTTCTCTTAGCCCCTCGGTCATTTTGTTCCTGCAAAATACTGGCACCCAGTAAGCAGAGACGGTCTTCACTTCACAATTTCCGATACGGGATGGGGCAAGGCACTCTGGGGTAAATTATACGGTCAGTGGCTCTGCGAGGGCTCTGTGTTCGTTTATGACTTTGACCGCTTCGATGCATCGGTAATTCTTCCGATGTTCGCAAAATATAATATAACAACCTTCTGTGCACCTCCCACAATGTACAGAATGTTAATAAAGCAGGATCTGTCAAAGTATGACCTGTCTTCAATCCGTCACGCAACAATTGCAGGCGAGGCACTTAATCCCGAGGTGTTCAAGCAGTTTGAGGCTGCAACGGGACTTCAGCTTATGGAAGGCTTCGGTCAGACAGAAACCACACTTACAATTGCAAACCTTATAGGTACAACTCCCAAGCCCGGTTCAATGGGCAAGGCAAATCCCATGTACGACATTGATATAATAAAGCAGGACGGCACACCGGCACAGCTTGGTGAAAACGGTGAAATCGTTGTAAAGACATCTGATAAGATTCCCTGCGGACTGTTCCTGGGCTATTACAATCAGCAGGAAAAGACCGATGAGGTATGGCACGACGGCTATTACCACACGGGTGACCTTGCATGGAAGGACGAGGACGGACACTTCTGGTATGTGGGCAGAGTTGACGACGTTATCAAGTCCTCCGGCTACAGAATCGGACCCTTTGAAATCGAAAATGTTATTATGGAGCTTCCATATGTTCTCGAATGCGGTGTTTCCGCTGAGCCTGATGAGCTGAGAGGTCAGGTTGTAAAGGCAAGCATTGTGCTTACCAAGGGTACCGAGGGCACCGAAGAGCTCAAGAAGGAAATTCAGAAGTACGTAAAAGAGCACACCGCTCCCTATAAGTACCCGAGAATTGTTGTGTTCAGAGATTCTCTTCCCAAGACCATAAGCGGAAAGATTCAGAGAAACAAGCTTTGATATTATGAAAAGAATAACTATACTGGCAGGGCATTACGGCTCGGGCAAGACCAATATTGCCGTAAATCTTGCCCTTAAAATGAAAAAAGAGGGCTTTGACACAGTAATTGCCGACCTCGATATCGTAAACCCTTATTTTCGCACAAAGGATTCCCTTAAGGAGCTGACTGAAGCGGGAATAAAGCTTATTTCCTCGGAATACGCAAATTCCAACGTTGATATCCCTGCACTTCCTCAGGAGATGTATTCCGTGGTTGACGATAAGTCCCGTTACTATATAGTGGATCTCGGCGGTGACGACAGAGGTGCTTTTGCTCTCGGCAGATACGCAGACAAGATAAACGAAGAGGGAAATTACGAAATGCTTTTCGTTTTCAATAAGTTCCGTCCCCTGACACCCGATGCCGAAAGTGCACTTGAGGTTATGGCGGAAATTGAAGTGGCGGCAAAGGTGAAATTTACGGGAATCGTAAATAACTCCAATATCGGCGCTATGACAGACGAGGCGGCGGTTGTCTCGTCCTTCCCTGAGTGTGAAAGGCTTTGTGAGCTTTCGGGGCTTCCTCTTAAGTTTACGTCGGTTGACAAAAAAATATATGAGGGTATAATGGGAGATAAGAAGACTTATTTTCCCCTTGAGCTTCAGAAGAAAATTGTTTGACAGGAGAGAAATATATGGCAAAAGTTACTTTTTCGGAAGACCTTTGCAAGGGCTGCGGACTTTGTGTTACCGCCTGCCCCAAGGGTATTGTAAAGCTGGCTGAAACACGCCTTAACGTAAAAGGACATCATCCTGCAGAAATCACCGATCAGGCTTTATGTATAGCCTGTGCTTTCTGTGCTACTATGTGTCCCGACTGTGTAATTAAAGTAGAGAAATGAGGAGAGTGAAATAAAATGAGTGATATGGTATTGATGAAGGGAAATGAAGCAATTGCCGAAGCCGCAATTAAAGCCGGCTGCCGCCATTACTTCGGTTATCCCATTACTCCTCAGACAGAGGTAGCCGCTTATATGGCAAAGAGAATGCCCAAAATCGGCGGAACCTTCCTGCAGGCTGAAAGTGAGGTTGCCGCTATAAATATGGTTATCGGCGTAGCATCAACCGGAAAGCGTGTTATGACCTCCTCATCTTCCCCCGGAATCTCCCTTAAGAGCGAGGGTATTTCTTACCTTGCAGGCTGTGACCTTCCCGCACTTATAGTAAACGTACAGAGAGGCGGACCGGGACTCGGCGGTATTCAGCCCTCTCAGTCCGACTACTGGCAGGCAGTAAAGGGCGGAAGCCACGGCGACTTCAGAAATATCGTTCTTGCACCTGCATCCGTTCAGGAAATGGCAAGCCTTACCGTAAAGGGCTTTGAGCTTGCAGACAAGTACAGAATGGTATCAATGATTCTTGCGGACGGTACAATGGGTCAGATGATGGAGCCCGTCTCCCTTGACCTCGAAAGCACCTATACCGCAGAAAAGCCCTGGGCTGTAACCGGCACCAAGGGCGGAAGACAGCATAATATCGTAAACTCTCTTTTCTTACAGCCTGAGGAGCTTGAAAAGAAGGTTTTCGAAAGATATGAGCGTTATGCTCTCGTTGAAAAGAACGAGGTTATGTATGAGGAATACCTTATGGATGATGCAGAAATCTGCGTTGTTGCCTTCGGTATTACCTCCCGTGTAGCTAAAAACGCAATAAACGTTGCAAGAGAAAAGGGTATAAAGGTAGGTCTTATCCGACCCATTACTCTCTGGCCCTTCCCTAAGGATGTGCTTCTGAAGGCGGCTGACAAGTGCAAGGCATTCATTTCCGTAGAAATGAATATGGGACAGATGATTGAGGATATTGAGCTTGCCGTGAAGTGCAAAAAGCCCGTATACCTCTGCTCACGCACGGGCGGTATGATTCCCGCACCCGAAGAGGTTCTTGCAAAAATCGAAGAAGTAAACGAGAAGGAGGCATAAGAGTATGGCTGTAGTATTCCAAAAACCCAAATCATTAACAGATGCAGTGCTTCACTATTGTCCCGGCTGTACTCACGGTATTATCCACCGTCTTGTAGCTGAGGTAATTGATGAATTAGGCATTGAAGGAAAAACCATCGGTGTAGCACCCGTAGGCTGCTCCGTTATGGCATACAATTATTTCACCGTTGACTTTGTTCAGGCGGCTCACGGCAGAGCACCTGCAGTTGCAACGGGTGTAAAGAGAAGCGACCCCGAGAATATAGTTTTCACATATCAGGGTGACGGTGACCTTGCAGCTATTGGTACTGCGGAAACCGTTCACGCTGCTGCAAGAAGAGAGAACATCACCGTAATTTTCGTAAACAATGCAATTTACGGTATGACAGGCGGTCAGATGGCTCCTACCTCACTTCCCGGTCAGGTTACTCAGACTTCACCCTATGGTCGTGACGTAAAGCACTGCGGTTATCCCGTTAAGGTTTGCGAGATGCTCAGTGAGCTTGAAGGCCCTGAATATCTTGAGCGTGTTACCGTTAACAACGTTAAGAACATTAAAAACGCCAAGAAGGCAATAAAGAAGGCATTCCAGAATCAGATAGACGGCAAGGGCTTCTCCCTTGTTGAGGTTGTTTCCACCTGTCCCACCAACTGGGGTATGACTCCTCAGAAGGCTCTGGAGTGGGTAGAGAGCGATATGCTCCCCTACTACCCCATTGGCGTTTATAAGGACAGAACCGCTGCGAAGGAGGCTGAGTAAGATGAAAACCACTCAAATTCTGATTGCAGGCTTTGGCGGACAGGGCATTCTGTTTGCCGGTAAATTTCTGGCATACAAGGGACTGACTGAGGACCTACAGATCTCCTAACTTCCCTCCTACGGTCCGGAAATGCGTGGCGGCACAGCCAACTGTAATGTCATTCTCTCCGACACCCCTGTGGGCAGCCCCATTATCACTGAGCCGGATGTGCTGTTCGCCATGAATCTGCCCTCTTTGCAGA
>JAZNAI010000159.1:0-8859 GCA_045586465.1 Acutalibacteraceae bacterium
AAAAAAACAGAAGTAATATGCTCCCTTAACAGGAAGGATATTACTTCTTGTCCGCCGTGGCGGAATATAAGGACTTAAAGGAGGTTAGTTCATACCCTTTTCATAAGCCTCAATCATCTTCTTGACCATCTGACCGCCTACCGAACCGGCCTGACGGGATGTGAGGTCACCGTTGTAGCCCTGCTTGAGGTTAACACCTACTTCAGAAGCGGCTTCCATCTTAAACTTGTTGAGAGCCTCTCTTGCTTCGGGTACAAGACTTGAATTACTACCCTTCATCTTATTTCACTCCTTTTGCAAAAAGTTTTGTTGCATTTGCATTACTATTGTGCACGGATATGGTAAAAATATTACCTGACAGATTTCGGAAACTTTTTTGTTTCATAAACTGTTTTGCCGTGCTGATAGTATTGTTAACGGCAGTGAAAATAATATTATCGGAAAAATAAGGAAATCTCCGTGCCTTTTTTCGGCACGGAGAAAAAATTATTTAAAAATAAAAGTAAAGTAATTTCTGATTGCTGCAAGGAACGAGTCCGCACGGTTGAGAAGATTTTTGAAGAAAACGCTGATTCTCCATCTGATGCTGTCGTCAACGGGGTCATCCGTGATTTCAACTGAAGAAGCAGATGAGTCAAAGGAGAATGCGAATCTGCCTCCCGGGGCACAGTCACCGTCAATGTAGAGATTCATAACGTCACTATCATCGATATTGTCTGTCCATTTGAAGTTGAATTTTACGGTTTCCTCTGAAAGACCGAGCTCACTGCGGGGAATTTCAAGCTGAAGAATATTGCCGTTTACGCTGTAGCGGACGGTGCATATTTCATCAAAAGCTTTGTTTTTGTTGTATTTTCCGAGGATTGCCGTGCAGTTTTCCGGAGAATAGCCGCTTATTCTGTACTCGAAGCCTGTCCATTCGGGAGAAATGCCGCTGAAATCCGTGTCAATGTAAAGCTGCATCCAGTTTTTCCCGGTTTCAGCCGTGAGGTCAGCTGCAGTTTCAACCATAAAATATATATTTTCACCGTCAAAAGAGGTTTTTGTTTTTATAATGTCATTTCTGCCCGTATGGTTTTCATAGGTGTAACCCTTCCAACCCACGGAATCGCGTTCAGTTAAGCCTTTATAATGGCTGTATTCGGGAGAAACGCTGTTCCATTGTGAAACGTCTCCCGAAATATCAATAGTCTTTTCGGCATCTGCTTTTTCGGGAGTATCCGTGCCCTTGAAACGGCGGACGTTTTCAACAAGCTGATAATAATAGTGGTCCTTGAGTATCCCCTTTGAGGGCTCTATATCTCTTGAATATTCCGGACTGAACTGATCGGGAAATGCATTTTCTACATCGTTCCAGACGTCAAATCTGCCTGCAATCCACTCGTTAAACCCCGTAATGAATATGAATTCAGGGTCGTTTTCTATGGCATAATCCCATTGCTGCTGGAAGTTAAGTCCGTAGAGAAGGGAATCTTCGATATTTTTGTCAACCCTGATTTCCTTGCCGCCGTAAGTATAGGTGTAGGAAAATTCTCCGTCCGTAAAGCTTCTGCCCTGCACGGTGCCTATCGGGGAATTCATAGCAGTGAGTCCGTTTTCGTTTGCATTCTGTGCAACGGAAACGCACATCTGCTCAATCTGTCCCGAAAGCTTTTTCCCGAATTTTGTCTGAGGATAATCGGAGCACCATCCCCATGTGCCGTCGGTGTATGTAAAATCATCTGCAAAATATGTAGATTCATTATCACGGAAGGTAAAAAACTCAAAAATTTCCTTGTCCTTTGCTTCCTTACAGTCGAGGGCACGGATGTCAGCCATAATAAGGGGTTTTCCTTCCCACATAAACCATAAATCCTTATATAAGCCTTTGCTGTAAAAGCTGTCATATAAGTCGACAAGCTGAGTGCGGCATTCCTCGCTGCCGCCGAAGTTGAGAATGAACATAACGTCAGGGGTCTTTACACCGTCTTCTCTTGCCTTGCTCCAGACTTCGAGGAGCTTCATATATCCGTCGGGAAACAGGAGTGTTGAATTTGTTGTATCAAAAATTACCGTATCAATGTCTGCATCTGCCAGAAGCTCAGCGTGTTTTCTTAAAATGTATTCATCGGTATTGGTATAGAAGCCGTATAGAGGCTCATCCCAGAAATAGGGCCTGCCGCTGTAGGTGCCCTTCCATTCGGGATGCTCCCAGTCATTTACCGCTTCAGGGAATTTATCAAGAACGCTGCCTGTCGTGATGGGCTCGTGTTCGTTTATCCACGGGTAGTGCCATGTCCAGTAAAACATTCCCACAAATCTGTCTCCACGTCTTGTGACCGTTTGGGTACAATCGGAAAGAGTTCTTCCGAGACCGTCAACGGCAGTCCACGTTGTAGGACTGACGGCTGCGGCAGCGCTTAAGGATAATGCACTCATTATTATGATTATTGCCAGAAATACTGCGGTTATTTTTTTCATTTTGCCGTATCCTTTCTTATCCGTAGGAATTTATTATGCTGAGAGCTATTTCATTTTTTGTCTTTCTCATTTCCATTGCACGGTGCTCTATGTATTTGTGTGCCTGCTCCTCGGACATTCCGAAGGAGCTTATGAGTATGAGCTTTGCACGGCTGAGAATTTTCAACGCCTCTGCACGGGACAGCTCCTTTTCCTTAGTTTTGTCGAGGCACATAAGCTTTTTTGCTGTTGATACAAGTACGGAAAATGCTTCGGAAAGAGTTGCCGAATCCGTACCCTCGGGCAGAGTCAGAATACCGTGAGATGACGCCTTTTCGGAAATCTGCCCGAAAAGCTCAGCCTTTGCAAAAAGAAGTACAGCGTAAAACTTTTTGTCGGCACATTCCGTTGCAAAGTCAAGACCGAGACCGTCTGACAGGGGAGTGTTTATTATAATTGCGGATATATTTTTTGTCATAAGCAGCTTCTGAGCCTCAGCTATGCTGGATGCCGTGAAAATGTTATCGGCTCCGAAGCCCGTAAGATAGGGCTTCATAAGTAAAAAGAAATTCTTGTAGCTGCTGACTGTAAGAATGTTGAATTTCTTTGACATTTCCGCAAAACACCTCCCTTATTGTTTTTGATTCTTTACAAAGAAAAGATTTTACTATATTATATACTAAAAGTTATCTGATTTCCACTATAATTTTTCAGCAGGGGGCAGGATTATGAGTGACAGACTTTCAATGTATATTCTTACCGATACACATTATCTTTCAAAAAAAATGTGGGTAGAGGGAGAGCCCATAAGCAGCCGTGAAATGGGTGACCAGATTGCAATCAAAAGTACCCCCGAGATTTTAAGGTCGTTTTTTAAGAAAATTCTTGAGGACAAGGAAGCCGAATACGTTCTTATTACGGGTGACCTTATCAATAACGGTGACAGAATAAGCCACGAGGATTTTATTGCAGAACTGAAGGTGCTTACAGATGCAGGAAAAAAGGTTCTTGTGACCGCTGCTACTCACGATTATGCAGGGCTCGGGGACGATGAAAATATTTTTCATCCCGTTTATTACCGTGAAAACGACTGCGAGCCTGCCGAAAGAGTGTATAAGACAGAATTGCCTTCTCTCTATTATGATTTCGGCCACTGCTATTCAGACAGTATTGACAGTGAAAGCGGTTCGTACTCCGTGCCTCTCGGAAACGGTGTACGTCTTATTGCAATTTATGATAACGGAAACGGCAGAAGCCATTGCGGACTTTTTGATGAGGGCTTCAGCTGGCTTGAAGCGGAGATTAAGAAGGCAAATGAAAAAGGCGAATGGGCATTTCTTGCGGTGCATCATCCCGTTCTTCCGCCCTGGCCAGTATATAAGGGAATTGCCGAATTTGAGCTTTTCGGCGGTTACGAAAAATTAAGCAAAATAATGTGTGAAAACGGTGTAAAGGTAATCTTTACGGGACATACACACGTGCAGGGCATAAAGAAATACGAGGACATCGAGGGCAGATTCTTTTATGATATCACAACCTCAGCCTTGCCCTCAGCCGCAGGTAAAATGCGAAAGGTTGTTTTTGATAAACAGCAGGGAACCTGCTCGGTTGAAAGCATAGGCATTGAGACAATAGAGGGGCTTGATACCAACGGAATGTCTGCAAGAGATTACATATATTCTCTTAATTTCATAGGTCTTCTTGAAAAGAGCCTTCCGTTGATGAATACGGATTGGGAGACCTTCTGTTATAACCTTGACAGAGTTTTCAGAGTGCCGTTTTTAAGAAAGCATCCCTTTATTTCAAGGGTGGCTATAAAGCTTTTCCTTAAAATTCCTATGAGCCTTATCGGCAGATTCGGAAGAAAAGCAGGGGGAGTTACAAGGGAAGACATAAAGTATCTTAAGAATATAAAATTCTTTGACTGTCTTGTCAGAATAGTCTCCTCTGTTTTCGGCGGAAACGGCCCCTTCCCCCCTCATACTCCCGAATACAGAGCACTGAGAGGCGGTGCCGTAAGGGGAATAAAGCTTCTGAGAGTCTTCGGAGTTGATATTGATAAAATTATTCCCGGTGAGGAAACAGCACTTGAAACTATGAATCATTTTCTGTATAATGACCGTACAGGCGATGATGATTCAATAATTATTGATATGGAGAGAAAGTAAAATGATTAGATTTGACTGTGACTATCTTGAGGGAGCACACCCCAGAATTCTTGAAGCACTTGTAAAAACGAATTTCGAGCAGACTCCCGGCTATGCCGTAGATCATTACTGTGAAGAGGCAAGAGCACTTATAAAAAAGGAATGCGGTGCTCCTGATGCGGATGTACATTTTATAGTAGGCGGAACGGGTACGAATACAACCGTAATTTCGGCATCCCTTCGTCCCTATCAGGGCGTTGTATGCCCCGTAACGGGACACATCAACGTTCACGAGAGCGGTGCAATAGAGGCTACGGGACACAAGGTAATCGGTCTTCCCTCGGATGACGGTAAGATGGATGCTGATGTTTTCGAAAAATTTGTGGGCGGCTATTGGGCAGACGGCACTTACGAGCATATGGTACAGCCCGGTATGCTTTATATTTCTCAGCCTACGGAAAACGGCACTCTCTATACGGCTTCTGAGCTTAAGAGACTTCGTGAAATCTGCGATAAATATTCAATGCTTTTATATGTTGACGGTGCAAGAATGGGCTACGGACTTATGGCTGAGGGGAACGATGTTACTCTTTCTCTTCTTGCAGAGCTTTGCGACGTGTTCTATATCGGCGGAACAAAGGTCGGCGCACTTTTCGGTGAGGCTCTCGTTATTGTGAACGATGCTCTTAAAAAGGATTTCCGATATATGCAGAAAAGACATTGCGGAATGTTTGCAAAGGGTAGACTTTTAGGAATTCAGTTCCTCGAAATGTTCAGGGACGGTCTTTATTACGAAATGGGCAAAAACGGAATTGATACTGCTTACAGAGTTCGTGATGCTTTTAAGAAGGCAGGCTTCCCCTTCCTTTATGAGTCTGACACAAATCAGCAGTTCCCCGTGCTTCCCGATACCGTACTTGATATGCTTTCCGATAAATTCTCCTGGGACTACTGGTGCAGAGTGGACGAGGAGCACTCCTGCGTAAGATTCTGTACCTCCTGGGCAACAACAGATGAATACGTAAAGGCTCTCGAAGCAGAGCTTGAGAATTTTACCTGCAGAACTGAATAAAATGTTTAAGTACAAAGCTGCATTAAAAAGTAGCTTTGTACTTTTTTTGCGGATAATGTTCCCCGGTTGATATTTTTTCGGTTTTTAAACAAAAAAAGATGCACCCCGAAGGGCACATCTTTCCGATTGTTGATAAACTATTGCTTATGCACAGTAAAAAATTACAGCTGATAACTCCGAATCACAGCGGTACCTACCGTCATTTATTCAGTTGTGCGGCGTTTGTCATCAATCACCGGCGCTTCGTGAACTTAAGCTCTGGACTTTGCAAAGCATTCGCTGCAAAGAACAGCTCTGTCATCACGGGGCTTGAAGGGAACCTTTGCCTCGCCGCCACACTGGCTGCAAGTAGTTACAAAGAATTCTCTTTCGCCTTTAGCAGCCTGCTTACGTGCAACACGGCAATCCTTGCAGCGCTGGGGTTCGTTTACGAAACCTTTTTCTGCGAAGAATTCCTGTTCGCCTGCGGTGAATACAAATTCATTACCGCATTCTTTGCATGTGAGAGTCTTGTCTTCGTACATTTTGCTACCTCGCTATAAATTTTTTTACCGTGACAGAAAAAGTCAGGTATATATCACACAGTAAAACTGTTATGACCTGTTATCTGTAAGGAATTCCCTTAATTTTCCGCGTATGCGCTGAATGGCATTGTCTACGGATTTTACGGGGATACCCAGCTTTTCGGATATATCCCTGTAAGACATATCCTGCAGGAAAAGACGTATAACGGAAAGCTCAAGAGAGGACAGCTCCCTTGTAAGAAAAGAGTTGAGCACCTCTTCCGTTTCGTTGAAGATAAATAAATCCTCAACCGATTCCGTTGCGGGGATAACCGTATCATCAATTGAAAGAAGACTGCCGAAGGGCAGATTCTTTTTTGAGTTTGCAGATTTTATTGCCGCCTTTATCTGATTTGAAATACATACGGATGCGTAAGTCCGGAATGCCGTATTTCTGTCGGCTCGGTATGAATATACTGCAGAGAGAAGTCCCAGAAGACCTTCCTGATAAAGGTCGTCCTTATCGAGAAGCCCCAGAGTGCAGTACTGCTGATGCTTAGCATAAAAAACAGAAGCCGTTTTTTCAGCCTGAATTTTGAACTTGTCCAGAATGAAGGTTTCTGCGGGAGTGTCACCCGACTGTGCCAGAAAAACCAGCTCTTCATCCGTCATAGAGGAAAAAACGTCTGAATGTGAGAGCATACAGTCTCCTTTTCATATATATACGATTTCACTATACTTTACTTTTTTTTGTTTGTCAAGTAAAACTGAGTAATTTTTGCTTACTTTTTACTATATTTTACTCAAAAAAAAGTAAAATTTTATGAAAAGCGTAATTTTTTTACCGAAAATGCCGTCAAGTTATTAATCACGTGTCGAAAATAAACAAAAAATAAACCTGCAGGAGAAGCATCCTGCAGGTAAAATTTTGTGCTTTTATCAGAAGAGGTTGGAGAAAAATCTGCCGATAATTGCGAACCAGTTATTGAATTCTGCTACAAGGAAATCAAGAATGCCCCAATCTGCAAAGGAGCTGTCAACGGGCTCTGATGTGCCGGCTTTTACCGATGCATCAAGAAGGAAAGCCTGAGAGTAAACGATACCGCCTTCACCGAATACTTCAATTCTTACGTAATCACCGAGAACGTCTGCATAAGAATTAAGGTCAAGTGTTGCATCGCCTGCCTTCTGTGTTTCAATGAGCTTGCCGTCGGAAATCCATCTTACTATAAGAGCATCTGTTGTTGAAACTGTGATTTCATCTGTTGCTTCATTTACTTCGATAGAAGTGATGCGGGGATCTGCTTCTGCCGTGTTGTAGCCGTCTTCAAGAGTGGAATAAGTGATTCCTATATCCTCGTCAGCAGGTAATTCGCCGTTTTCGATAGCTTCAATTCTTGCAAGCATTTCTTCAGCTGTGCCGTTTACCTTAGTGTAAAGCTCAGTTTCACCGTAGAATTCTTTAAGAGCTGCTGCAATATCACAAAGCTCGTCGTAGTTACCGAGACAATGGCTTGCTGCAAAAAATTCACCGTTTTCAAGGCTTGAACGGAAGGCTGCGGAGGTAAGCTCAGGCATAAGAGCAAGTACATAGCCCGAATCAATGATATCAAGGTTATGAGCATCTGAGGATGCAATAGCAAAAACATTTTCACCGTTTGCGGCGAATCTCTTGAGAAGGTTATCCCAGAGAATTCTGTCAAAGCGGGTTCTGTTGTCGCCCTTGGAATTCATATCAATACCGATACAGCTGTCATATCTGTCAATAAGAGAAGCAAACTTGTTTATATAATAACGGTAAATGAAGTTATCTTCATTATAAGCTTCTTCCGAGCGGATTTCATATCTTGCCTTTGTGTATTCACCGGGATGGTTGATAACACTTACACCGCCTGCATTGTCGATGCCCTTTACAGCATCCTCGTAGGTTGTGATTTTAGTCTGTGTGAAGTCTGCGAACCAGCCGTTTACGTGAGCGTTTACGGAAAGAGCGTTGTTTTCGTTGCCGAAGGGAACACGGAGGATTTTTCTGCCGTCTTCAAGAACAAGGTAATCGTCGCCGTTTTCTGTTATAACAGAGTAGGCAACGCCGTTATCAAATACGCCTTCCTTATCGAGAGGAACAATGGGACCTTCGGTCTTGCCGATAAGGCTCATAGCACCGTAGATAATCTTGTTTTCGCTGTTTTCGGTCCAGGAATAGTTAACCGTACCGTGGTCGGTTGTAGCAACAAGGTCAAAGCCTGTTTCAGCGTGGCGCTGAATGGAAGCCTTGAGAGTATCGTCACCGTCACTTGCGTTTGTATGGGTGTGAAGTGCGGTTTTGTAAGCCGTAACCTCATCCCATTTTACGTTTTCATAGGGATTTGTAATTTCATAAGAGCCGTCTTCTTCGGCTGCAAAGGAAATTACTGCAAAGGGAACAGTCATTAAGACTGCGAGGATAAGAGCAATTGCAGACTTGAAATTTTTCATAATATTACTCCTTTTATTCAAGATGGTTTAATTTTATCATATTGCTTATTTTTGTTCAACAGTTTTTTTCTCTTTTTTTCTGACGTTGCATACAGCCGTAAAAACTGCTTCAGCTCCGAAAATAAGGAGAGTTTTTGCTGCTTCGTTGAGAGTGTTGCCCGTGGTGCAAACATCGTCGATGATAAGAATATTTTTTCCCTGTATTTAAGTCGGATCGTAGCCA
>JAZNAI010000160.1:0-17027 GCA_045586465.1 Acutalibacteraceae bacterium
GGCAAGATACTCGCCGATGATACCGATTGAAAGGAGCAGAAGAAATCCGATAAAGAACATTCCCGTAAGGATAAAGGGAACAAAGCCTGAATAGAGAGGATTTATAATATTTCTGATGATACCGTAAACAAAGGAGACTCCGCACATAGCCGCACAAAGAAATGCGAAAAGGAAGCTGAGTCTTAAGGGTGACGTTGTAAAGCCGAGAATACCGTCTATTGCATACTTTGCAAGCTTTGTAAGAGACCACTTTGTTTCACCTGCGGCTCTTTCACGGTTAGTATGACCTATCCACTTGACATTAAAACCTACCCAGCTGAAAATTCCCTTTGAAAAACGGATGCTTTCGGGCATAGAGATAATTGCCTTGACAACGCTTTTTCTCATAATACGGAAATCCTGAGCTGATTCGGTAATTTTGGTTTCACTTACCTTGTTGATAACCTTATAGAAGCTGTCGGAAAGGAAGCTCTTAAGCTTGCTCTCACCTTCTCTGTCTTCACGGTTTGCGGCGGCAACATCATAGCCTTCGTCATCAACGAAGCGGAGCATTTCGGGGATAAGCCCGGGAGAATGCTGTAAGTCTGCATCAAGAATACCGATAAAATCTGCTTTTACGGCATATTCCATACCTGCAAGCATTGCAGCTTCTTTGCCGAAGTTTCTTGAAAAAGAAATAAACTTAACAGCAGAATTTCTTGCAGCAAGCTCCTTGATTATTCTCAGAGTATCGTCACGGCTTCCGTCGTCAACAAACACAAGCTCTGTCTGATATCTGTCGGAAAATGAATCAATTACCTTAGTTGTTTCATCATAAAACATACGAAGCACATCAGCTTCGTTAAAGCAAGGTACAATAAGTGCTAAAGTTTTCATAATTTTTCACCTTTTCCTATATTTCAGCAGTCGTCGAATTCATCGGCAAGAACTGCTTCTGCGCATTTTATTCCGTCAACGGCGGCTGACACGATTCCGCCGGCATAGCCTGCACCCTCACCGCAGGGATAAATACCTTTTATGCTCGCCTGCCTGAAATCGTCACGGATGATTCTGACGGGTGAGGAGCTTCTGCTTTCGGGAGCTGTAAGAACTGCATCGGGTAAAGCGAAGCCTTCAAGCTTTTTATTGAATTCATATAAGGCAGACTCTATTGAGTCGCAAATTTCACCGGGCATTACCTTTCTGATATCTGTGGGAGTTACTCCCGTGGGGAAAGAGGGCTTTACTGCACCGAGCTTTCTTGACGGCTGTTTTTTAAGAAAATCACCGACAGTCTGGCAGGGGCCCGAATAGTTTCTGCCGCCGGCAATAAAAGCGGTACGCTCGATTTTTCTCTGTAATTCTATACCTGCAAGAGGATGCTCCGAGCCGAAGTGTGATGGCTCGACACCAACAAGAATGGCTGAATTTGCATTCTTTTTATCTCTTGCATACTCACTCATACCGTTAGTGACAACCGTGTTTTCCTCCGAGGGAGCACACACAACAGTACCGCCGGGACACATACAAAAGGTGTAGGCACCTCTGTTATGAAGTGAGTGGTTGGATAATTTATAATTTGCGGCGCCGAGAAGCGGATTATTCCACTCCTTGCCAAACAAAGATTTATTTATTAATTCCTGAGGATGTTCAATTCTGACACCCATAGAAAATGCCTTCTGCTCCATTAAAACTCCGTGAGAGAAAAGCATTTCGACTGTATCACGTGCTGAGTGGCCGATGGCGAGAATAAGACAGTCGGTTTCAATGTCTGTAACACTTCCCTTTTCGTCCTCAAAGGAAATGCCCTGAATATAGCCGTTTGCTTTATATATATCCTTCAGCGTACACCCGAAGCGGATTTCACCACCGAGAGCAATAATTTCCTGTCTCATATTCTTTACAACACCTACAAGCTTGTCTGTACCGATATGCGGATGTGAGGAATAGAGAATTGTATCCGGTGCGCCGAATTTATTAAAGGACTCGAGAACGTATCTGCAACGGCTGTCTTTGATACCCGTTGTAAGCTTACCGTCCGAAAAGGTTCCGGCACCGCCCACACCGAACTGAACGTTTGAAGAGGTATTAAGCCTTCTTGTATTCCAGAAGCCGTAAACATCCTTTGTTCTTGTGTCAACGTCATTTCCCCGTTCAAGCACAAGAGGACGAAGACCTGCTCTTGCAAGAATGTAGGAAGCGAACATACCTGCAGGTCCGAAGCCGATAATTATCGGGCGGAACTGAGACGTTCTCTTATTTTCGGGAAGCTCATATACATACTTTTCGCAGGTGTGAACCTTGTTCTGCGGAAAAGAAAGTGCAATTGCATCTTCGTCGAGGTCTGTCTCGAGATTTACCGAGTAAATCATTTTTATGTTATTGCGTTTTCTTGAATCAATGGATTCTCTGACAATTTCAAAGCCTTTTACCGAAGAAGTAAGAATACCGACATAAGCGGCGGCAGACTTCATTATTTCATTTTCGGGTGTACCGAGGGGTACGGAAATTTCATTAATACGAAGCAAATTAATTCTCCCTGATTATACTTGTACCGGCAACGTAAGCCGAGGACCAAGCCCATTGCAGATTGTAGCCTCCGCAGTCACCGTCAACGTTTACGATTTCACCGCATACGTGTAAGCCTTTGATTTTTTTAAGCTCCATTGTACGGGGATTGATTTCTGAGGCAATTATTCCGCCTGCCGTGACCTGAGCATCTGAAAAGCCCTTTACGGAGCTTATTTTGTATTTTTTGTTCTTTACGGCAGCAACAATTTTTTCAATAACCGATATATTGAGCTTACCGATTCTCAAGTTAAGATTAAGTGAACATTCTGAAAGAAGGAACATTCCGAGTTTCTTTGGCATAATGCCCGATAAAAGCATTTCGAGCGGCATATCGGGATTATTTTTTGTAAGATTTAAAAGCTCATTTTTCAGCTGTTCTGCCGAAAAGAAGGGCGCCGAATCAACATATGCAAAAACGGGCTTCTTTTCATAAAGACCTTCTGCCGCAAAGCGTGAAACCTGCATTGAGGGTATACCTGAAAGACCGTAATCGGTGTACTGAATTTCACCTGTATCCTCAGAAATTACCTTGCCTTCACTTTTAAGAGTGATTTTGCCCTGAGCTCTTACACCCTTGAGGCTCTTTGTAAAATTTTCACAGATAAGAGGAGTCAGCGCCGGCAGAAGCGGTGCGCATTTAATACCGAAGGGGCGAAGAAGGGAAAAACCGCTTCCGTCACTTCCCTGCACGGGTGCCGCTTTCCCGCCCGTTGCAAGAATTATCCTGTCAGCATATATATTTCCGTTAAGAGTAAATCCGTCTGTGTTTCTCTTTATATCGGAAATTTTGGTATCACATATTTCATTAATGCCAAGAGTTTTACACTCCTGACGCAGGGCATCAAGAATTGCCGTAGCCTGAAAGGACATCGGATAAACTCTTCCTGCGTTATCGCTTTTTGAATAAACACCGAGAGAACGGAAGAATTCCTCGGCATCCGAAAAAGTAAAGCGTGAATATATATCGAATGCAAAAAGAGAATCGCCGTGAAAATTTTCAGGAGCAACACATTCATTGGTAAAATTACATCTGCCGTTACCCGTAACAAGAATTTTTTTACCTACACGGGAATTGCCGTCATACACATTAATTGTTGCACTTATATTCGAAAACTTTGCAGTACGTGCGGCAAATACGGCAGCTGCAAGCCCTGAGGCACCGCCCCCGATAACGGCAACAGTAAGTTTATTCCTTGGTTTCATCATTATCATTCTCTGTAATAACAGACATCAGCATATCACAGATATCCTTTTCCTTATCAATGGCTGAGGCAGCTCTGAAAAGTGCGACAAATTTACGCTCATTACGGGAAAGCTCCGTTATATTCTTTTCTTTTATTGCCCTTATGAGTTCAATTCCGCTGTCCGGATGATTGAGACAATTTTCATTTCTGTCAGCTCCGACAAGCCAATCAATATCAACATTAAAAACAGCCGAAAGCTTAACAATAACCTCAACAGAAGGCTTCAGGTGACCGAGCTCATAATAAGAATAGGTCGAACGGTCAAGCCCGAGAATATCCGCTATCTGCTGTTGGGTGAGCTTACATTCTTTTCTTGCTGCTTTAATTCTCTCTGAAATTATCATAAGCTGTCCTCCGAAAGAAAAATCCGGACAGGAAAAATCTGTCCGGAAGAATTATAGCATCTTAATATAATAAATGCAAGTATAATATTATAAAAGAATCACTCACCGAGAAGCCAGTTGAGGCTTACTCCGAGAACCCTTGCTATAATTACAAGCTCGTAGTCAAATACTCCTCTTACCTGACCCTCAAGCTTTGAAAGAGCTGAAGCATTGATATCCATACCCTCAACCTGAAGACGGGCAAGAAAATCCTTCTGCTTCATACCGAGCTCCTTTCTTTTTGCTTCAACACGGGCTCCGACTATATTGCGGTCACCCAGCTCCTGTTTTCTTAATCTCAAAATAATCACCACCACGAAATGTTAAAATTATATTAACACAAAATTTTCTCAGGGTCAACATAAACGAAAAATTAATTTAATTTTTTCGTTGCTAATACGGCTTGATTGTGATAAAATCTTAATATCAAATGCGAACGGAGAATTATTATGCTGAATTCATCCCTGAACAAATGCGAACTTATGTTTGATTTTTATGAGCTTTCTCAGGCAAACGGCTTTCTGAGAACGGGAATAAACACCACGGTTGCCTGGTTTGATATGTTCTTTCGTCCCTCTCCCGAAATCGGCGGCTTTTGTATAATGTCAGGCTTAAGACAGCTTACAGATTACATAAGAAATCTCTCATTTTCAGAGGACGATCTGGAATTTCTTTCGGATAAGGGCTTAAGTGATGAATTTATTGAATATCTGAGAGATTTTCGTTTTTCCTGTGATATCTGGGCTGTTCCCGAGGGAACTCCCGTTTTTGCAAACGAGCCCGTCATCAAGGTAAGAGGTCCCGTAATTCAGGCACAGATGCTCGAAACTCTCATTCTTCTTTCCGTCAACCATCAGTCCCTTGTTGCAACAAAAGCAAACAGAATTGTCAGAGCGGCAGGCGGCAGAGCAATTATAGAATCGGGTGCCCGACGTGCCCACGGTGCAGTTGCGGCTATGGGCGGCTCAAGAAGTGCATATATCGGCGGCTGCTGTGCAACAACTAACGTTTCTGCTGCAAAGGAATATGACATTCCCCTGTTCGGTGCAATGAGCAACACCTGGGTTCAGATGTTTGATGCTGAATACGAAGCCTTTGAAACCTACTGCAGAGAATATCCCGACAACTGTGTTCTGATTATTGACACTTACGACACGATGGACAAGGGACTGCCAAATGCAATAAAGGTATTTGATGAGGTTCTCGCACCTATGGGCAAGCGTCCGAAGGGAGTCAGAATCAACAGCGGCGACCTTGCATATCTTTCAAAGAAAATAAGACGTGTACTCAATGAATCCGGCTATCCCGACTGCGATATTTACGCATCAAATTCACTTGATGAATACATAATAAGAGATATGCTTCAGAACGGCGCAAGAATCGACAGCTTCCTTGTGGGAGAAAGAATGATTACGTCTGCATCAAACCCCGTGATGCCCGGCTCCTACAAGCTTTCTGCTGTTGAAAAAGACGGCAGAATTGTTCCAAAAATCAAAATCTATGAGAACGTTTCAAAAATTACAACGCCCTGCCCCAAGCTTTTGTGGCGCCTTTTTGACAATGAGACGGGAAAAGCAATTGCCGACGTACTGACCATGCAGGACGAGAATCTTTCCGACTGTAAGGAATACGAGCTTTTTGACCCTGACTATACGTGGAAAAAGAAAACCGTTACGGATTTCGTTGCCCGTCAGCTTCTTGTTAAAATTGTTGAAAACGGAGAAATAGTTTACAGCTTCCCCGACACGGAAAGCATCAGAAATTACTGTGCGGAGCAGATTGATACACTCTGGGAAGAGGTTGTAAGATTCGAATACCCCCATAATTACTACGTAGATTTATCGCAGAGGCTGTGGTCTCTCAAGCAGAAAATGATTGACGATTGCTTCAATAAATAAATTTCTTTACCGTGAAGGCGACGTGTCCTCCACGGTAAATTCTCTTTTTTCTGCAATATCCTCAATACAAAGAAAGCTGCCGCTGAATTGTGCTCCGTTTCCTGATGCTCGGGAGATTTGCGTTTCAAGAATTTCCGCATTTTCGTATAGCTTCACAGAAAGAAACGAAAAATCCCTGAAGCAAAGAAGTGCCGACTCATTATCACTCAGCTCAAGTGCAGCATCCTCGAAGCTGTAGATATGTTTTCTTATGACACCAATGGGAAAAATTACGTCGCCGCCGTCGCAAAAACAGCTTACTTCCGTAAAGTGAGATTCCTTTACATTGTGTATGTCTTTGAGTGTAATACCGAAGAATACCGGAAAGTAAATATCTTTACAGACCTTCAGACTGCTGACGTTGATTTTTTGAGGAATTGAGCTCTGTAAAAAGTTTTTTGTTCGAGCAAATATCTGCCCCTCACTGTCAACAAATTTAACCGATCCGTCTCTGTGATTTACAATACCTGAAATCAGCATATCACCCTTCACAACGGCAGTACCGGGATATATCTTTCCTTCTCCCCTGAAAATTTCCGCATTGATTATTTCTCCGTCCTTAGCGGCTACAATGTTTGTGAATCTATCCGGCTTAAGCTTTTCTTTTGCTTTGACTTCACTTATCGTAACAAACAAACGTGTACCCGTGACTCTTACGTTAACCCAGGAAATATCATCAAATTTTTCATATAACAGATATTCAGCCTCCTTGCAGCTAAGCGCAGCACCGAAAACTCCCTCGCAGAAGCCTGCCTCCTTCAGAGTATCAATAATCTCTTCGGAAGGAATACGCTCCGTGGGACTTATTTCCACACTCCATATAACCGAATGAAGAATTGCAGTAATTACAGTAAAAACAAGTAAGCCCACAGGTATCCCGTATCGTTTTCGGTATCTGTAAAAAAGATGCGGAAGACCGTATCTTTTTGTAACGCTCAGCGACATTCCGCTGTTTTTTGCCGCTTCGTCAATTTTCCTGAGTTCAGAAAAACGGCAGGCACCTTCAATTTCATTTCCGTTTCTTTTTAGGTTATATATAAGCGCTTTGTTCTTTGAACAGTATTCTATAAATTCATCGGCAAAGCCGCCCGAGACGTTAAAAAGAATCAAACCGAAAATATAATCTGAAAACCGTATTTTATTCATAACAATCACCTCTCAGTAAAAGTAATCGAAGCAATTTTACCCGAAACACTGATTTCCGAATCGGAAAATTTCAGCATAAAAAGGTTAAAGCCTTTTATTTCGGTAATGAATTTTTCCGACAGCACAAGAACAGATTGTTCATCATAACTGCTTATATCGGTTATTCCGCAGATTCTCAGCTTTCCCTCGGAATTCACCTCAAGCAAATAGCTTCTGTCGGTATCAAGCTGTAATTGTCTGCCGACCTTATATATTGCGGTCTTCATTTTATCGTAAAACGGTAGCTTCATTTTATCATCTCCGATAAATTTTATGAGAACAGGAATTTTTATAGTACTGACCCTCATAAAATTTACTATGAAAATTTCAGTATCAGACACAAAAAAACAAAATATTGCAACCGCTTCAGCCGTAATTCTACTGATATTAACTGTAATTTTTTCCGATAAAGTGCAATCAGCAGTAACTCAAAGCATAAGAAACTGTTTAAACGTAATCATTCCCTGCGTTTTTCCCGTTACGGTTATTTCCTTTTTTATAATTGAGTCAGGTTTTCCCGTAAAACTGAGACTAATTGCAAGCAGAGTGATGCTGCCGCTATTCGGTCTGTCAGGCAACTGCCTCGAGGGAGTATTGCTGGGGCTCACAGGCGGATACAATACCGCTGTGAAATGTGCCGTAAAGATGAAAGAAGAAAATACTGTCGGAGAGGAGCAGACAAAAAGAATCGCATTGCTGTTTACAAATCCGGGGATTTCTTTTACCGTTCTTCTGACAGGCGTTACACTTACGGGCTCACTTTTGACGGGCTTAAGAATATATGCTGAAACTGTATTTTATAATATTTTAATTGCATATATATACAATAAATCTCATAAGCTTACAGATGATAAACGTATTATCAGAAGAAAAACTGAAATTACCGAAGCATTCATCTCATCGGTTGAAGCTTCTTCAAGAGTTATTATATCAATATCCTTTAACATAATAATATTTTCTTGCTTTATATGCCTTGTTGATAATATATTCCCGTTTATTTCATTGCCGCTCAAGCTGATATCTGAGGTAAGCACGGCAGTTCTTTATTCTGCTTCTGCGTTTCCCTTATGTGTTACGGCAGGTGTTCTGACGTTCGGCGGATTTTGTATTTTTATACAGAATCTTAAGGACTTAAGAATACTGAGGGTCAAAGCGTCATCGTTTTTGGCAATAAGAATAATTCACGCTATTTTTGTAACGGCAACAGAATACGCCTTTTCATTGCTGTTCCCCGAAAGTGTGACTACAGCCTCATATTTTCCCGTTAAAATTTCGGCATCAGACAATATTACGGGAAGTCTTTCTCTCATATTTCTTTGCCTCGTATTTTTATATTCGGTTAAAAATATAAAAAGCCTGAGACAACCGACAAAGAAAGTGTTTTAATTACAAAAACAGAACTTGCCCAAATGGAAAATATATGTTAAAATAAATTTATCAAAATTCGAAAGAGTGAAAAAATTGAGCAAGAAAATTATTGATGCAGAAATACCGAGATGCGAATACTGTCTCATAGGCAGGCTTTCTGCCGACGGTGAGACTGTGCTTTGCACAAAAAAGGGTGTAATGGATAAGGATTCAAGCTGCAAGAAATTCAAGTATGACCCTCTTAAGAGAATTCCGAAGGCAAAGGCTCCTTTTTTACCCGAGTTTTCACCTGAAGATTTTTCACTGTAAACACATAGAGGCTAAGTTATGTATAAAAAATTCAATCTCGGAATAGGATTAGATAAAAACGGAAGAATTGCCGAAAATCTTACAGAGCTTGCCGGCAACACTCCTATGGTTAAGGTTTCGGGCTTTTCAAAATTGCACGGAATCAATGCTGAAATAGTTGCAAAGCTCGAATACTTCAACCCTCTCGGAAGTGCTAAGGACAGAGTCGGTATCGCTCTTATTGAGGATGCAGAAAAAAAAGGAATAATTTCTCAGGGAGCCGTGATTATTGAACCGACAAGCGGTAATACGGGTGTCGGTCTCGCACTTACTTGTGCAGTCAAGGGCTACAGGCTCGTTCTTACTATGCCCGAAAATATGAGCCGTGAAAGGGTGCTTCTCTTAAAGGCACTTGGCGCTGAAATCGTACTGACTGCCGCAGATAAAGGAATGGCAGGTGCTATAGAAAAAGCACAGAAAATCAAAGAAGAGACTGAAAATTCCTATATTCCCGACCAATTCAATAATCCCGCTAATGCAGATATTCACAGAAAAACAACGGGTCCCGAAATTCTCAGAGATACCTACGGCAAAATTGATTACTTTATTTCAGGCGTGGGAACGGGCGGAACACTTACCGGTGTCGGTGAGGTCCTGAAGGCATTTAATCCTTCTATAAAGATTGTTGCGGTTGAGCCGTCGGGCTCCCCCGTTCTTTCAGGCGGAGAGAAAGGCACACACGGTCTTATGGGAATAGGTGCAGGATTTGTGCCGTCAATACTGAATGCGGACATAATTGATGAAATAATTACAGTTTCTGAAGAGGATGCATACCGAGCATCCCGTGAAGCTGCCAAAGCAGACGGTCTTCTTGTGGGCATATCTTCAGGTGCCGTGCTTCACGCAGCTAAGGAAATTGCTCAGAAAGACAACAATAAAAACGTGAGAATTGTAGCTCTGCTTCCGGATTCCGGTGAAAGATACCTTTCCACAGAGCTTTTCAATGACTGATAAATAAAGGATGTACAAATTATGTACATCCTAATTTTTTTGCGAAGGAGATATTTATGCGATTAATTAAAGGTGATACGGGTTCATTAGTTGAGCTTTTACAGACGGCACTTATTCGCTCAGGCTTTCTTTCAGGTGAGCCCGACGGTATATTCGGAAACAGAACTGAGAATGCACTCATAAGATTTCAGACGGCATATAATCTTTCTCCTGACGGCATTGCGGGAGAAATTACGTTTTCAGAGCTGGAAAAATACATAACAGGATATTATATGAAAACAGTAAGCCGAGGTGAAACACTATGGTCCATTGCCGCTTTGGCAGGAATATCACTCGATTCACTCATTACCGCTAATCCCGGAATCGATCCTGACAGAATTTTCCCCGGTGATAAGCTTACAGTTCCTTTTATTTATCCTCTCGTGCCGACAGACATATCATACTCCTCGTATCTTGTAAAGCTTATTTGCAGAGGACTTGTGGCGAGATATCCGTTTATTAAGCTTACAAGCTCGGGAAAAAGTGTTATGGGCAGGGACCTTTGGACAATGACAGCAGGAAACGGAACAAAGGAATTGTTTATAAATGCAGGATTTCACGCAAACGAATGGCTCAATATCCCTGTTGTGCTGAAATTCTTTGAAGAGTACTTAAAGGCTGTTTCCAAGAAAAGACTTCTTTACGGAGAAAATGCAAGAGAGCTTTTTGAAAACACACCCCTTCATATTATGCCCCTTGTAAATCCCGACGGAGTTGACCTGGTAACGGGAGCATTGAAGGAAGGAGAATACTATGATAAGGCAAAAAGCATCTCTGCAAGCTTCCCCTCAGTACCCTTTCCTTCAGGCTGGAAAGCAAACATAAACGGAGTTGACTTAAATCTGCAATATCCTGCTAATTGGGAAAAGGCAAGGGATATAAAATTCAGTCAGGGGTATTCTATGCCTTCCCCCATTGAATATGTGGGCTCTGCCCCCTTAACTGAGCCTGAGGCAGTATCAGTATATAATTATACACTTAAAAATGATTTCAGAATGATTCTTGCATATCATTCACAAGGAAGCATAATATATTGGAAATATCTCGACTATCAGCCGGAAGAAAGTCACAGAATCGGCACCATATTAAGTGAAGTCTCAGGTTATCCTCTTGAGCTGACACCCACCGACTCATCCTTCGCAGGATATAAGGATTGGTTTATCCAAAACTATAACCGCCCCGGCTACACCATTGAAACGGGAAACGGAACCAATCCTTTACCCTTATCACAATTTGACAGAATATATGAAGAAAATAAAATCCTTATGATTTCAGCTGTCAGAGAAACTATGACATTATAATATCTGTATAAAAAACTACGGACACGGAAATTTGCCGTGTCCGAAAAGTTATTATAAAGGATTATCTGACAATATCAACGGATTTACCCGTTTGGGCTGAAAGATAGATTGCATCAAGAATACGCATAAGCTCAACGCCGTCTTCAGCGGTTGCCTTACACTCTGCCTTACCGTTTACAGCATCAACAAAGTTCTTTACTTCCCTTCTGAAATCCCGTCCGAAATCAAAATCATTATGTCCGTGAGGAATTATATCTGCAAGCTCATTATTGACCTCCGTGTAGAGCTCAAAGGGACTGAGATTCAACCCTGCCTTATCACCGAAGAAAATAATATCACCGCATCCGTGCTTGGTATTGAGATTAAAGGATGCTTCAACCTGAAGAACCGCACCGTTATCAAAGCGAATCATTGCCGTTGCAAGGTCTTCAACTGTAAATACAGGCTCTTCAACCTGAGTTTCACTCTGCCAATCAGTTCCCTTTATGTGATTTCTTGCACCGATTTTATTAAAGGTAGCACCGAACACGGTAACGGGCTTGGGACAGCCCATAATGTAACGGGAAAGATCTATAACGTGAACGCCGAGATCAATAAGAGGACCGCCGCCCGAAAGCTCCTTGTTTCCGAACCAACCGCCCGGGAAGCCGCATCTGCGAAGGTAAGATGCCTTTGCATAGTAAATATCTCCCACAAAGCCCTTTCTGATGTAATCAATAGCGGCTGCAGCATCGTTACCCTGACGGCGGACAAAGCCTATCATAAGAAGCTTGCCGTTTCTTTCGGCTGCTTCTTTCATTTTAAGAGCCTCTTCGGTATTCATTGCCATGGGCTTTTCACAAAGAACGTTACAGCCTGCATTGAGTGCGGCTATAGTACATTCTGCGTGAGCATTATTCCAGGTGCAGACGCTTACAACATCAAGCTGATGATTTTTAAGCATATCATAGCAATTGTCATAATAATCGGGAATACCGTATTTTTCCGCATAAGCCTTCGCTTTGTGGAAATTGATATCACAGCAGGCAACGAGCTCAACCTCGTCACCAAGCGCCTTGTAGCCGTCCATATGAGCATTGGCAATACCGCCGTTGCCGATAATACCTACCTTAAGAGCCATTACAATTCTCCTTTATCAATAAAGCTTTTTGAGTATATCACTTAAGAATGCAACTGCATTTTTTATATCCTGAAAGCGTGTTGCACCGGCTTCTCTTTCAATTGTAAGGAAGCCGTCATAACCAACTTCCTTAAGAGCTGCAATATATTCGGGGAAAGGCACACCGCCCGAACCGAGAGGCTTTTCCTCATAATCATCATCCGAGAGCTTTATGCCGTCCTTTGCGTGAGTGTGAACAATATAATCCTTGAGAATATGCACAGCCTCAACGGGGTCCTGACCTGCGCACATTACGAAGTTTGCAGGGTCAAGGTTTACTTTTGCACTCTTGGTATCTGCCTTTTCGAGAATACCTCTGAGCTTTATTGCCATTTCGGGACCCGTCTCCGTTGCAAAGGAAACGCCGATTTTATCACCGTATTTGCCGAGTCTTTCAATTGTGCTTACAATATTATAATATGCCTCGCAGTTTTCGTCATCGGGAACTCTTCCTATATGAGTTGTAATAACCCTTGTATCAAGGTCAACTGCAAGGTCCATCATCTTCATTGTTCTGAGAATTCCCTCTTCATTTGTGCCCTTTTCATTAAAATGAAGACCGAAATCAGCACAGAGAGCGGAAAATACAAGACCGTTATCATTAACATACTTAAGGATATCTTTTCTGTCTTCTTTTGTAAGCTTTTCGGGAGCAAGCTCACCGCCCGTTACATAGGGCTGAAGTCCCTTGACACCCATATCACGGGCAAGAATTACAGCCTCCTTAAAGGGAACCTGAAAGGAATCGGGAATAACACCAATTTTCATCATAATAATTTTCCTCCGTATAAACAGTATTATAAGCTTCGAAGCATTTTAATTGCGGCAGGGGCCTCTGATGCAAAGTCAATTACACCGGCTTCAATTGAGCATCTTTCGCAAGTGCCCTTTCTTAAGGCATCAATAAAGGCTTTATAGTCGTATTCATCACAGGATAAAGGATATACCCTGTTTTTCCCGTCACGTTCAGTTGGATTTGAGATGTGAGCGTGAACAATTGAATCCTTGATCATAAGAATGTCCTCAGCCGAATCACCGCACTGATCCATATGATAAAGGTCTGCAAGACAACGGACGTTTTCTCTGTCGGCAAGAGCCGCAAGAAGCACACCCTCCTTAACGGTGTTTATCATATTGGTTTCAGCCTTTCTGAGAGGCTCAGTTACGATGGTTATGCCGTATTTAGCGGCTTCGGGAGATGCAATTTCACGAAGGAAATAACCCATCTGACGAACAGCCTTTTCATAAGAGTAGCCATCAGGGATGCTTCTGGCACCTGAGGAGCCGAAAACAACCACCTTTACCCCCATTCGGGCACAGTTTTTCATACCACGGGCAACAAATTCCGTTACGGCATCATAATCAACGTTATCACCCGTTACGGGAAGAGAACCCGGCAGGAAGCAGTTGACGGCTTCTGAGAAAATATCATATTTCTTTTCTCTTTCCTCCCATTCGCAAAGCTGTTCTTCCGTTGCATTGGCAAACATCTGAAAGCCGCATTCTATGTAATCGTAGCCGCTGTCAACAGCAATTTTTACATTTTCCTCATTATCAAGGCCCGTGCAGACACCGAATTTCATAATCAATCCTCCGTTTTTCCGAATTTTTCATCAAGATACTGCGAAAAAGCAAGAAGCAGACGGTCATTTCTGCCGTTGCCGTCATTGGCTGAAAAGCCGTGCCAGGCGGCTGCAGCCTTGCGTTTACGGGAAAAGGCAACACATTGCCCGTGTGCACCCGTTTTAAGAAATATGTCCGTATCTCTGAATGAGGTGCAGGCATAGTCGTTTTCCATAGCGGCATTTATGTAGTCTTCGGAAATTATCTCCTTATCGCCGAGACGCCCCGAATTTGCCCATAAAAAGCCGAGCCTTGCAGTATCGTCGCTTCCGACATAAAGTCCGCCGCCGCCGATTGTATGCCCCATAGGACAAAGAATCATTCCCCATTGCTTAAAGCCCAAGGGCTTTGCAATATTCTTAAGAATAAACTCATATGCAGTAATGCCCGAAGCTTTAGCAATGATTCTGCCTAAAAGATAATATGCAGCATCCGAGTATTTACGCTCGGTACCGGGCTGTGCCTCAATTTTAAGTGAAAAGACATACCTTAAAAAATCATCACCGATAAGGGCAATATGCTCGCCCTCATCAACTCCGTAAGGGATATTGAGCATACCGGTTTTATGCTGCAGCGCATTTTCGACGGTGACATTATGCCATCCCTTATCAATATTATCACCAATTTCCGCTTTTGTAAAGAAGTCTGTTACCTTATCAGAAAGTTTTAGCTTACCCTGCGTCACCAGAATACCTATTGCTGAGGAAATAAAGAATTTTGTAACGGAATGGCTGTTATTTGCATAATTTGAGTTCTCATTATGAAGATACTCACAGCCGTCTTCTGTAATTACGGCAATATCGTACATTGGGTCATTTTCATTATAAAAGGCATCAAAAAGCGGATTTGACATAAATATACCTTCTTCAAAAATTGCGTAAGCGGTATTCCGCCTACGCAAAAGCTTATTTGTCCGTATTTTTAGGCATCGAAATCCTGACAGACTTAATGACGGATTTTTTATCAGATTTTCACCGCATCCTCAAGAGTATCCATCATTTCGAGGATTTCCTCGCTGACAGTCTGTTCCTTTGCAAGAAGAGCTCGTCTTTCGTTCAGGGCAATATACATCTGCTCTCTCTTCTCCCCTACAAGGTCATAGAAGAAGTAAGGAATAACGTTTATTATCTTCGGGAAGAGACCTATTCCGACAAACAGGAAGAAAACCTTCTGATAGATAGTTGAGCTGCCCTGAGACCAGGGAAGCATAGGAATCGTGGGGTCATAGCCGCACCACTTAAAAAGGAAAATCGTAAACGCAGCATTGAGAGGTGCAGTAACCTTTGTAACAAGATCCGTAAGGATATTGATTGTTCCGTCGGGTCTTTCACCGGTTACGTATTCCGTATAGTCATTAATTTCACGGGAAACCTCAGATTCGAATACGTTTGCAGGTCCGTTATTGATACCGTTAAGACCGTGGAATACAGCATATATAATAACCATAATCCATTTACTGTTTTTCCCGAATTTCTTTATAACGGGAAGACCGCAGCCGAGCATACCTGCGGCAGACAGCATATCCCAGAGACGAAGAATAATCAGTGCATTCTTATTATTATCCTTAAATATTTTTCTGAATTTAGGAATCAGCGCAGCAGAAGGCATATCAAATGCATTATAAAGAGAATAAGCAAGGAAGGAGTTAATTGAGCCGCCGAAAATCTCCTGCTGAGTTACAACGTCCCAGGAATAGCCACCGTCACTCCACCAGGAGGTTAAAAATCTTGTACCGAAGTTTCTTAAAGCGTACTTGTTTTTAAGTATGTAGAACATAGTTTTTGTTATGGGAGCAGGCTTTGGCTGAAGTGCAATTCTTTCCTGACAGCCTATAGCCATACCGATGTTACCTACAGCCCCCACAGCACATGATATCGTTGCAAGAGAAGCAAAAACAACAGACATAGGAAGATTTATAAAGCCCTTGTTGTTAAGCTCCATAAGGGGCGGGAAAATCGTGTAAACGCCCTGAGAGGCAGCCTCACCGATATAGGTCTGCAGAAGACCGACGGTGATTCTGTCCTGAGGATTTGCAGTCTGTAGAGACAGAAGATTGTTTCTGGGGATATTATATATAGTTGAGAAGGTCTCCTGAATAAAGAGCATTGTAAAAACAAAAATAATCTTTCTCGGGTCATCACCTGCAGTATCACCAAGGAAAAGAGCACCCGAATACAGGAGGAATGTACTTGCGAAATACGGAATAGCACCGAAAACTATATACGGTCTTGCCTTACCCCAACGGGTACGGGTTCTGTCGTAAATTGCGCCCATCAGAGGGTTATTGAGCATATCGTAAATACTTATAAGGGAAAGTATAACGGTAACATAAACCATATCTATTTTAAGAACATTTACGAAATAGAGGGTTCTGTAAACGTCAACGCCCTTAAGAAGCTTTGTTGCAAACTCACCTATTGCAGGGAGAAACATCTCTTTAGGGGTAAGAACGTTCGTGTGGAACATTTTTATGGCAAGAGAGCTGTATTTCATTTTCTGCTCATCGTGAAGAGAGGCAGCCGAATTGCTTTCAGCCGTAAACACACCCTGGACGATGTCTTTTACATTTTTATTATTGGCATTTTCACTCATTCAACCGTCACCTCACAAGTCGATCTGAAATATCCGTCGTCGGAAAGCGCATAAACAATAACTGTGCCTTCGCCTACAGCCGAAACAACACCGTTTTCATCAACAACAGCAACGGCCTCATTTTCGGAGTACCATTTAACAGTCTGAATTGTTGCCTTTTTAGGTGAAATTTTAGTGCTGAGTTCAAAGGTCTCTCCGATTTCAAGACTGATATTCTTTTTGCTCATTTTCATTGATTCAACGGGAGTTTTTACCTTAACAAGGCAGGTATCGGAGTAGGTTTTTCCGAGATATTCATAGCTTGCCGTAATAACTGCCTCACCGGTTTTAGCGGTCGTTCCGATATA
>JAZNAI010000161.1:0-2845 GCA_045586465.1 Acutalibacteraceae bacterium
TGCGCAGATTATCGGTATTGTAATTGCCGTGCTTATTTTTGTTGTTATGTTTGCAGTTATGGGAGCTGCAACGGCTGCCGGCTTCTCCTTCCTTGAGGAAATGGACCCGTCCTTCTTTATGGATGAGAATTATTATCTGCAGGATTTTATGTCCGTAATTTTAGCTAGTTGATTTTTTGCCCGAGTAACATCGGGCAATTTTTTTTATTGACAATACGATTTCTCTGTTATATAATATGAACAAATGTTCGGAGGTGAAGGCTATGACATCCAAGGTTATGAGCATGGGAATATTCGGTATGCGCTCCTTTATGGTAGAGGTAGAGGCTGATATATCGGGCGGAAAATTCCGTTTCGATATGGTAGGCCTTCCCGATACCGCCGTATCGGAGGCAAAGGAAAGAGTTCAGTCTGCCGTGAAAAACTGCGGCTACTCCTTTCCCTTTAATCACATAACCGTAAACCTTGCACCTGCCGACGTAAGGAAAGAGGGAAGTGTGTATGACCTTCCCATATTTATTGCGGTGATGATAGCCGCCCGTCAGCTTACCGATAATTTCAAGGATGCGGCGTTTTTAGGGGAATTATCTCTGTCGGGAGATGTCCGTGCCGTAAACGGTGTTCTTCCTATGGTGATTGAGGCAAGAACCGCAGGAATAAAGAGAGTTTTTGTGCCCTTTGAGAATGCAGGCGAGGCTGTGGTTGTTGAGGGAATTGACGTTTATCCCGTGAAAAGCGTAAGACAGCTTCTCTCCTTTTTTGACGGTAACACAGAGGTACTTTCCGTGCTGAAGCCTGAAAAAAACACCTTCTCCGAAGAGGAAATTTCTGATTTTGCTCCCGATTTCTCGGATGTTTGCGGTCAGCACGCAGCAAAGCGCGCAATAGAAATTGCGGCGGCAGGAGGACACAATATTTTAATGTCAGGCCCTCCCGGCTCGGGTAAGAGTATGCTTGCCAAAAGAATTCCTACAATTCTTCCCGATATGAGCTTCGAGGAAAGCCTTGAAACAACCAAGCTTTATTCGATTGCCGGGCTTCTTAAAAACAAAAGCGGACTTGTAAAAACAAGACCCTTCCGTTCACCGCACCATACTGTTTCCGCTCCGGCTCTTTCGGGCGGCGGCTCTATCCCTAAACCGGGCGAATTATCACTCGCACATAACGGTGTTCTTTTTCTTGACGAGCTTCCCGAGTTTCAGCGTACCACTATGGAGGTTATGCGTCAGCCCATAGAGGACGGGGAGGTCACCATTTCAAGAGTTGCGGGGACGCTTACCTACCCCTGCAATGTTATGCTTGTTGCCGCGATGAACCCCTGCCCCTGCGGATATCTCGGCCACCCCGTAAAGGAATGCACCTGTACGGCTGCGGCAAGGGCAAGATACAGAAATAAAATTTCGGGTCCTCTTCTTGACCGTATTGATATACAGATTGACGTGCCTGCCGCAAGCTACAGAGAAATCAGCGGTTCGCAGAAGGAAGAAAGCTCAAAGGAAATCAAAATACGCGTAAACCGTGCAAGAGAGATTCAGCGTGAGAGATTTAAGGGTACCGGTGTTACCTGCAATGCAAATATGACTGCCGTGCAGACGAGAAAATACTGCGTTATGGAGGACGATGCGGCGGCACTTATTAAAAGAAGCTATGATGCCCTGGGACTTTCCGGCAGAACCTTCGATAAAATTTTAAAAGTTGCACGGACTATTGCAGATATGGACGAAAGTGATATAATAAAGAGAGAGCATATTTTTGAGGCTCTTACTTATAAAAACGTCAATATTTGATTACGGAGTGATATTATGGTAGTTTGTATTTTCGGTGCCTCGGGTGCCGAAATTGATAAAATTTATGTTGAGCAGACGGAAATCCTCGGTGAAAAATTAGCAAAACGGGGACATTCACTTATGTTCGGCGGAGGAAAATTCGGTCTTATGGGTGCTGCCGCAAGGGGCTTCCGAAAGGGCGGCGGTCACATTACGGGTGTTATTCCCACATTCTTCGGGGATTATGACGTAATTTATGAATGTGACGAATTCAAATGGACCGAAAATATGAGAGACCGTAAAAAGTGTATGGAGGACAATTCTGATGCCTTCATTATTACTCCCGGCGGTATCGGCACTTATGAGGAATTTTTTGAGGTTCTCACCCTCAAGCAGCTTGCCCGTCTTTCAAAGCCCATAGTTATCTTTAATGTAAACGGCTTCTTCGATAAGCTTTTAAGTGTTATTGATGACAATGTAAAAGACGGCTTTATAAGGCCTCAGACCCCCGAGCTTTTCAAGGTGACGGACAACATTGATGAAGTAATCAGTATCGTAGAAACCGACAGCTACGACATAGAGAAAATCAAATTTTACGATTAAACGCAAAAAATACAGCACAAAGCTACCGTAAAAAGCAGCTTTGTGCTTAAATCTTTTATGCAGATGCATTGATTTTATTTGTTATGGAAGGGCAATCAGCACTTCTGCATTTTTTACAATGCTGTCGGCAAAGGTCTCATCGTCACCCTCCAGATGAAAATAGGCATAGTATGCTTCACCAATGGGGATAAGATAATAATAGTTTCTTGCCAGGTCTGCTAAAATGTCCTCATATTGGCCCGGTCTTTTCTTTAAGGTTTCAATCATCTGCTCGGGAACAGTCATTTTGAATTTCAGTATTTTATGGTTACCTTCAAGCTCGCCGTCACCTTCCATAAAATATACTCTTCCCCAGCCTTGAATTGCACGGTTGATTACTTCTTTGGGCTCACAACCGTCATCACAAAATACAATACCGTAATCATGAAGCTTCAGACTATCCGGAAATTCAGGCAGATGAATTGTGCCAAGTCGGA
>JAZNAI010000162.1:0-5587 GCA_045586465.1 Acutalibacteraceae bacterium
GCCCTTGAATTATATTAATAGAGCGAAGCGGAACAAGCCGTCAGGCTTCCTGAACTTTTGCGAAGCAAAAATATAACTCGGCAACGCCGAATAAAACTGTGCGAAGCACAATATAACTCGCACCATCGGTGCGAATATAACTATCATAAAAAATGTGGTGCAGGCTGCTTTTTTTGCAGTCTGCACCGTGTGTTGTTATTTTGTCTTTACCACTTGTTTTCTACATATTCGCAGAAGGCATACATATCCTTGATTTCGAGCTTTGTGCCGTCGTCAAGAGTAACGTCGCCGTTCCAGAGACCGTGTACCTGATGTGTGTGCATTCTTGCAAGATTCAGCACATTGGTGTCGGAATGATGGTCGTAGTAAGGAGTCATTGTAAGGTTGAATCTTCCGTCCTCGGAAACAAACTTCCAGTCGTTCATAAACTTGTCGGGTTTGGGGAAGGTTTCAACGTCAACGGCTCCGATCTTGTGTGCCTTGCCGTCATAGAAAAGTGCAGTTTCCGTAGCATTTGATTCGTCAACGATAGCCCAGGTGATTTCGAAGCCGAAAAGATGCTTCTTGCCTTCTTCATCCTTAAGATATGTTGAGCCGTTACCCCAGTACCATACCATTTCGTGAGGAGTGTTTACTCTGCCCCAGTCAAGTGCGCAGAAGGTGTCCGTTTTCTTGAATTCGTAAACGGTGTTTCCTGCCTTGAAGGTGCCTTCGCAGGGCATACAGTTCTGCTTTGTGGTCATAAAGTATCTTGTAGGCTCGTTTTCAAAGGGAAGAACCGTTGTGATGTTCTCGAGCCCCTCGGGGATGTCCATAGTGAAGTTACATTCTATAAAGGAGCCCTTCCAGGGCTTCTTGAAATAAAGAGTTCTCTTGTTTTCACGGGTGTCAAAAATTACGTGCGCATTTCCTACCTTTGCTTCAAAGTAGTTGGGCACGTCACCCTTGGGAGGAAGGATATACTTGCTTTCGCCGCCGAGGAAAAGAGCAGTTCCGTCAGCTAACTTCTCGCCCTTCTTAAGGTCAACAATAACTGCGGAAACATAACCGCCTATGGAGATATTTGCAAAGGAAATCTGAACCATATAGTTTTCGTTTCCCAACTGATAGAAGTCCCATTCCTTTTTTCTGTACTTGGGGCTTGAGCAGTTACGGTCATAATCAAAAACGTTGTGTCTTGCCCAGCCCTTGGCAAGAAGGGTGCCGTCATAGTCCAAAAGACGGGTAGGCTCGGTGTATTCAGTCTGCTTTGAGGGAGAAACCCACTCCCAATAGGACTTATATGTTCTTTCGCTCATAATATCACTTCTCCTGTACGCTTTTTATTTTATAATACCATTAATAGCATAATAATTCAACTTATTTTCAAAAAATCGGGAAGCACCAAAAAATGCTTCCCGTTAAAATATTCTGTTATTTGCCGATGCCGAAGATTTTTGCGAAAATCACAATGAAATTCTTAAGGTAAAGCATAAACTTATTTACAACATATGAAATATTTGCAACTACGTTGTCGCTGTTTGCGTTTACGCCGTAGCCTGCGATTGTGCCGTTGTTGTCGGGAACGAGATCGCCGTCAAATGCAAACTCATAAAGAAGGGGAGAGATAAGTGCCGTTATGAAGTATTCACCTGCCGTGATACCGCCGAAAACCTCACCTGCAAGCTTTGCAGCGTCCTGGGTTAATTCTCCCGTGCCGCCCAGATGCTGAAGAAGCATATTTGCGGCGCCGAGGAAAATTTCATCACTTACTGTGCTGAGGTCGGATTTAAGAATAAGTGAAACGGTTCTCAGAAGAATTTTAACCTCTGTGCTTTGTACCTCAAAGGGTTCCTCGCCTGCATAGTGCCAGGAAACAAGCTCAGTTGCAAGATCCCAGCCCGTTTCGTACTGTGAATCGGGAATATCAATGCTGTATTCACGGGCTAATTCCTGAACGGAGTTTTCGCCGTAAAGGGGCATTCTGAGAAGCTCCACAAGTCCGCCCACAGCAGTATTTACAAGGGGATAGAAGATGGAGCCTTCCTCAATTCCCATCTTTTCCATTGAGAGTGAGAGCTCAAGTCTGTACTGAATACCTGCCTTAAGGTAGCCCTTAGCGTAGGCATTAAGTCCCTCATTCATAGCATCGAACATCTCTTCGGTGTAGCCGTTAATTTCTCTTAAGGGCTCTGTGTCAATTTTGTCAATTGTCTTTGTGGTGTATGTTATTTTCTCGTCATTAAGAGAAAACGTCTTGTACTGTAAGGGGTACATTGAAAGTGCGGTGTTTGCAAAGTCGTAAATCACGTTGCCGAGAGGTGTTGTGTAGCTTGTTGTATCGGAGCAATGCTCGTGACCTGAAAAAACAAGCTTAATGCCTGCATCAGCAAAGAGAGTGGCCGTTGAGTAGTGGAACTTTACGATGAAATTACGGCTGATTATTCTCTGCATGGGAAGGTGGTCAAGAAGGTTGTGGTGCATCATAAGAATGGGATATCTGCCGTCTTCCTTTGCCTTCTTTGCTTCTTCAAGAACCCAGAAAACCTCGTCGGTGTCAAGGCCGTCCTCGGTTGACTTTGAGGGGTCGTTACTGTCAAGGGCAATAAGGCGGTACTTGTTACCGAGATTTACTGTGTAGGATGCGCTGTCCTCACGCTGAGTGAGTGCCTCGATGTAGCCGAAATCAGCGTATGTTTCTCTGAAATTTTCTACCTTGAAATCAATATCGGCGGCGCCCATATCGTGATTTCCGGGAATAACATAAACAGACTTGCCTGTTTCCTCTTCAAATGCCTTAAGCTTTGCGGCAACGTCGTAATGCTCCTGCCATACGGTTCTGCCGTTGTCTGCAAGGTCACCGGGGATGAGAAGATATTCGACGCTGTCATCCTCTGCGCACTGACGCAGCAACTCATCAATAATAAGACCGCTTTCGTTGTCCATAGCGGCACGTCTTGAAGCATACCAGAAAATTTCGTGGTCGTTTGTCTTTGTAAGCTCTTCCTCGGGTACATTGTAATGAAGGTCGGAAGCAACCGCAAAGCCGAGGTCTGCTTCATTTTCATCCGCAAAGGAAATTACGGAAAATACCGAAAAAATAAGTGTTGCCGAGAGAATAATGCTGAGTAATTTTTTCATTTTTCTTACTCCTTAAAAAATATTAACCTTATTTTAACAGATATTTCGGCGTTTGTATATATTTTTTTCAAAAAAATCATTTAATTCGTACGGCACATACGGTGATGTCATCGTGTCTGCCCGAAATTGAATGTGTAAGAGCATCCTTGATTATAGCCTCGGACAGAGCCTTCATTCCCTGATTCTTGTAATTTTTTATAAGCTCCTTAAATTGCCTGTGGGGAATGACGTTTGCCCCGTCTGACATAATAATCACCGTATCTCCCGAGGAAAGGTCGATTTCACTTTTTTCAAAGGATGTGCTTTCAAGTATCCCCAAGGGCATAGAGCTTTTTTCAACTATTATTGTTTTGTCTGCTTTTCCGATAACCGAAAAGCCTGCTCCTGCCTTGTAAAACCTTGCTTTTCCCGTTTCAAGGTCAATTTTCAGAATATCAAGTGTTGAGAGGGTCTCCTCCGCAGATTTAATAAGAAGGGCACAGTTTACGGTTTTAAGGGCGTTTTCCGGAGAAAAGCCGGCTCTTAAAAGCCTTGCCGTCAGATTTGCTGTCATAACGGAGTCAATTGCCGCCCTGGTGCCCGAGCCCATACCGTCGCTGAGTACTACGTAAAAATACCCCTGCCCGTCATAGAAGCTTCTGAGGGTATCTCCCGAAAACTGCTCACCGGCACCCGTATGCGAGGCTGTGTGGCAGGAAATTCTGAATTTTCCCTCTTCGGTAAAGCTCATCACCGTGCCGTTTTCCGTATATTCGTCAATGACGGGCGGAAGATATTCTCTGCCCGTGGCCTCATAAATTGCTTCAAGAAGTCTCGTTTTGTCGGGAATCACGGGAACACGGTTGCAGTAAACCTGAAGACAGCTTTTTCCCGAGGAGGCTTCGTATTCGGTTATTCCCGTGATATCAAAGCCCATACTGCTGAAAACGGGAGTAAGTGCCAAGGCTGCCGAGGGATTCACGGGCGGAAGGGTTCCGATGCTGTCTGCCGCCTCATCAATAAGCGTGCCTATGCAGGAAAACTGATTTGCCGCCGCCTTTTTTGCTTCAAAAATATCGTTTCTTGCAAGAATACGGGCGTTTGTTTCAAGGTAAGCCTTGTTAAAGCCTGATGCCACCTTGTCAGGCATACGGCATATAAGGGTAAGGCGCTCGGGCAAATCCTCAGAGATTATTATTTCGTTTTTTGCAAGTGTTTCAGCCGCCTCACGGAAGGCTTTTTCGGATATATCACGGCATTTATTCCAACAGAAGTCATATTTGTTGCATACCTTACACACGTCCTCACGTACCGCAGAGGGTATCTCTTCATAAGAGGGCTTGTCCGATTTTTCTAAAAATGCAGAAACCGCTCCCACGCTGCCCGAAATATCCTTTATTGCCTTGCCCGTTCTTTTCAGCATAAACTGTAGGGTGCGGATTCGCTCTTCTCCGCTGAAATCGTTTTTAAGCGGGGAGAGAAAATCGGAAAACACAGAGAGGAATTTTTTCGGAATCAGTACAAAAATTACAGAAGGGATAATGGCCTCCGTCAGAGCAATAAGGGCAGTTTCGGGATTTCCCTTAAGTATCAGCGTCAGTGCCGAGGACAGCACAAGGCTGATGGCAACGGGTATTCTGCCGTAGGAGCCTGTGATGCCCGTCATTATTCCTGAGAGAATAAAGGTAAAGGTCAGCTGAGGCTGTGTGTCGGAAAATCCGAGGGTCAGTCCGCAGCAGATTCCCGTTATTGCCGCCGCTGTCTGTCCCCCGTAAAGAGAAAGAATCAGAAGAGCAAAAAAACCGAGCATTCTTGCCGCCGAAAAGCCGTAAAAGGAAAACCTTTCAAAGGCTAAAAGCACACAACTTGCCGTAAAAAATACCGAAGCGGTGTCTGAGGGGTTGCAGAAAATGCTTTTTCTTCTGTCTCTTACTATGTCCGTAACACGGGAGGAAAAAAGAGCGAAGGCTGAAGCTATCAGCGATTCGCTGAGGACCATAAAAAGAAAGCTCCCGTCTCTCGGTGCGGCAAGATATATGCAAAGGGAAACTGCAAAGGACCCTACCCCCGTAATTCCCGCAATAACGGGTGCTTTGT
Organism: Acutalibacteraceae bacterium; assembly: GCA_045586465.1. GTDB lineage: Bacteria > Bacillota > Clostridia > Oscillospirales > Acutalibacteraceae > RUG806. Next base: position 5,197 of record JAZNAI010000162.1, read on the forward strand.
AGCTGTCCGTTGCCTTCGGCTGTATAAAAAGCTTCAGTATTGTGATGATTACCACCGCACCCACAAGCCGCAGAGACTCCGAAAGTCCGAAGAAAACCGCATACCCCGAAGCCGCCCCCAGGGCAGAGGATATTATGTAATCGGTGCCTGTGCCTCCCAGGAAGCCCACCGCAAAGGGAGAAAGTCCCCCTGCAAAGGAGATTCCCCCGAAAAGGAAGCTTAAAAGAAAGTGCCCTGTCTGCAGGCAGACCTTTTTTACCATTGCCCCCGTCGGTGTCCCGAGAAGACGCCCCGTCCTGTTTTTTATCTGTTCCATTTTTTTCATCCCTTATTTTTTTAATCAAAATAAATGATACACCGGGAAAGCCGAAAAAAATGTCACACCCGCACA
>JAZNAI010000163.1:0-4089 GCA_045586465.1 Acutalibacteraceae bacterium
CTTATGGGGCTGTTCTTGGGGATGAGGGCAAGCTCACCGAGCATTGAGGCGGTTTCATCCATAGTAATCATCTTTGTAAGAAGGGATTTGCCCTTTTCGGCATCCCATTCCACAGCCTTGCCGTCCTTAAAATTAATCCAGAAATTCTCAATCAGCTGACCCTCATAGGAAAGAGGCATGGTGGACACAACCTTGCCCTCAGCCTTTCCTGCAATGGGGGAGGTGAAGACCTCTTCCGTGGGCATATTGGGATTGAAAACCACACCCTGCTTTGTCTTCTCAGCACCGCCGCACCAATGTCCTTCGGGGATAAGCCAGGCCTTGAAGTCCGTACCGCTCCCGCTCTTGTAGTGAAGATAGTCGAATTTATAGGAATTAAGCCAATCGCACTTCTCGCTGAGGGTTTTATTGTGTTCTTCCCATTCAGCCACGGGGTCATTGTCCTCAGTTACGTGCACGGTCTTAAGAATGGCATCCCATAATTTATTGTAAGCCTGAGATTTTGTAAGGTCGGGGAAAACCTTCTTTGCCCATTCGTAAGAGGGAACTGCGGCAATTGTCCACTGATGGCGGTTTTCAATAGCATCTCTGTAGGGCTTTATAATGGGATAACGGGCAATTCTTGCCTTCTGCATTTTTTCCTGATTTACACCCTTAAGTCCGTCGGGGTCCTCGCTTATGATGTAGATACGGCAGGGAAGCTCCTCGGTCATCAGCTTCAGCTTCTCCTCCTCCCACTTTTCAACCTTTGAAAGAGATTTTAAGCTTCTGTGGCGGTAGTCAAGCTTTGTAATGGGCTGATAGTCCCATTCCATCATAACCTTACTTGCACCTGCCTTGTAGCACTCGTCAACAAGAATTGTTACAAATTCGTACTGATCTACGCTTGCATAGAGCTTTACGGGCTGTCCCTTCTGAATATTTGCACCCGTTCTTGCAATAAGACGGGCATATTTTCTCTGTATAGTCTTTTTCATAATATCACTCCGTGTAATAAATTATATAAGAAAATTCTAACATTTTAATTATGTTTTTTCAATAGCACCCGTATACAAAAATTACAAAAAGAGTGACAAAAATTACATTACAAAAAAATTAACTTTTTATGTGCTATGATATATTTGTAAAAATATAAGGAGGAATGCTATGAATTTCAGTATCATTTATAACCCCATTGCAACACAGTTTTCCCAGGCAGCCCTTGACCATCTTATTTTCAAATTTGTTGAAAAGGGTCTCAAACTCAACACAGTAGCAAAGAGTGAATACTCGGGTCACGTTATCAAGCTTATTAAGGAGCTTGACCCCGTATCAGACTATCTTATAACCTTCGGCGGTGACGGAACTGTTAATGAAGCAGTCCGTGCCTTTAACGATATAGAACAGCACAGCGTATATGCCCATATTTCAGTAGGTACTACAAACGATATGGCAAACAACTTCAATCTTGTAAGAAAGAATGCCATTAAGAGCATTGACAAGCTTGCGGAAAAAGGCAAGGAATGTCTTATGGACTCCATTATTGTAAACGGAGAGCCCGTTTGCTATGTTTCCGCATTCGGTTATATTGCGGCCGTGCCCTATCTTGTAAATCCCACACTCAAGAAGAAATTAGGCCACGCAGCCTATGTTTTTGCTGCAATGCCTCCTCTTCTCAGAGGTCCTCAGAAAATTAAGGCTACATATACTGCAAACGGAATCACAAAGAATACCAACATTCTTCTCGGACTTATCACAACCTCTAAGGGAATGGGTGGCGTTACTCTTTATGACGACGTTGATCTTAACGACGGTAAATTTGAAGTCTGTCTTATTCACGATTTTACTCCCGGAATGATAGCAAAGATTTTCGGTGAATACCTGACTGACAGCATTGACCTTTCAAAATATCTTAAGTATGCAGATGTCTTCACCACAGATGAGCTTCATATAAAGTTCACGGGTGTGCTTCCTTACGATGATGTTGACAATGACGGAAACAAAGCAGATTTCAGTCTTACGCTTCACGAAAATGAGCTCCATTACACTATGGGCAAGAAGATTAAGATTCTGATGCCCGAATATTAACAGAATAAATTTTACAGTCTGCAGGGAACTTTCCTTGCAGACCGTTTTTGTTTTGGGGCAGGATTTTATTTTGAAATTGCAGGGGATCAATTTATGCCATTATTTAATTGACAATGCATACAGTAATTGTTATCATATAAATAACATTAATTTTCGGAGGAGATTTTTTATGGCAGCAACCTTAAAAGCTCTGATATCCTTTATGGAAGTATTTTTCCTTTCGATCGGCCTTGTTCCTGTCGATATGACGGTTAATTACGGCGGTGAGGAGTACGTTGCCCCCGAAGTTAACACACCTCTTTATATCGTAGAAGACGGCGAGAGTGATTATTACATCGTAACAGCAGACAATCACGACGAATGTATTGATACAGCTGCAGAAGAGCTTCAGACATATATTGAAAAAATCAGCGGAGTAAAGCTCGGTATTGTTCCCGAATCCGCTCTTCCCGAGGGGGCAGATGCTGTTTACCTCGGTGAAACAGCCCTTTCCGATACCGTGGAGTGCGACTATGCCTCAATTAAAGAGGACGGCTTCTTACTGTACTCCGACGGAGAAAATTTCATCATCCGAGGTGAGGACAGCAGAGGCACGCTTTTCGGTGTTTATACCTTCCTTGAGGAATATCTCGGTGTGCGCTGGTTTACCCCCACTCTTGAAAGAGTCCCCGAAAGTGATGATATCGTAATAGATAAGGCACTTTCCCGTGTTGTTGAGCCTTCATTTTCAGTAAGACGAAACGATACAATGGGAACGAATGAAGCTTACCGTGCAAGAACAAGAATGAACGTGTCCTTTCACAAAAATGCAACTAAGTACGGCGGCACCCTTACCTATTCCTTATGGGACGCAACACTTATCACCCTTGTTCCCAAGTCACTTTTCGCAGAACACCCCGAATATTTTGCAATGGATGAAAACGGCAACCGCCACACCGACCACGTGTGTATGACAAATCCCGACGTGTTGGACCTTGTTGAGAAAAATGCCCGTGAAATAATGACTAATGCCGAAAACGGAGCAAAATTTATTCACATCGGTCAGGATGATAATATCAATTACTGCCATTGTGAAGACTGTGAAGCACTTTATGAAAAGTACGGTGCAGTTTCTGCTCCCACACTTATTTTTACAAATAAGCTTGCCGAGCGCTTAGAGGATGAATTCCCCGACTACACCTTCACCTTCTATGCCTACAACGAAACGGACCGTCCTCCCACGGACACCACACTTCGCTGCAGACCCAATGTTGCTCCCGTTCTCTGCGGACTTCACAAGGCATGCCGCAGCCACTCTCTTTTAGAGTGCGGTGCTCAGGACGGTAACGAAACACTTATGAATCTTTACGGCGACAATTATCCTCAGATTGCCGAGGACTTCAAGCGTTGGACAGAGGTTTCAGACAGAACCTATATTTACGATTACACCATAAACTTCCTTTTCTCTGCACAGTTTTTCTCAAACTTCGAATATATGCAGGAAACAATGAAGTATATGCACGACATAGGCATTACGGGCTATATCTATAACTGCGGTGACGGTCACTATGCTGCCTTCAATGAGCTTCGTAACTACCTTCTCTGCAAATTACAGTGGGATGTAAATGCTGATGTCGAATATCACATAAACGATTTTATGAAGGAATATTACGGCGAAGAAGCCGCCCCCTACGTTAAGGAAATTCTTGATATTCAGACAGCCCAAATCCGTGCTACCGCTCACGCATTTGACTTCGACTGGCACTATCAGTCAGGCTATTATCCCATCCACACAATGATTAAGCTCGATCTTCTCTGGGAAAAGGCACTTAAAGCAGAGGGAAGCGAGGCTCAGCACGATAATGTTGAAATTGCAAACTTAAGCTGGGAATTCTTCAAGGCAAATCAGATGCAGGGCGAATACTTCTTCCTGAATCCCCTAAGAATGAAGGAGCAGGAATGGCTCTACGATAAATTTAAGGAGCACGGTATTGACAGAGTATCATCCTTCTCAATTATTCCCGAAAAGGATAAAATAAACTT
>JAZNAI010000164.1:0-18268 GCA_045586465.1 Acutalibacteraceae bacterium
CCGATAAAGAATTGTATAATAACGATTTCAGATGCTCTGAACGATCGTTTGATCTGATTACTCAGGTTGTGGGACGTGCCGGAAGAGGTGCAAGAAAGGGCAGGGCAGTTATACAGACGCTGGTTCCCGAGAACCCAATAATTTCAGTTGCTTCACGGCAGGATTATAAAAAATTCTTCAGCAATGAAATCCGTATGAGAAAGGCGTTGGTATATCCGCCATTCTGTGATTTGTGCGAAATCAGCTTTTCGGGGCCCGATAAGGAAGCGGTTCTCAGCTGTGCAAATACTTTCTTTGAGAATTTTGTAAAGCTCAATGAGACGGAGTATCCTGAACAGAAGGTTATTGTTCTCGGACCAATGGCGCCGAAAATACCGAAGGTTAATGACCTTTTCAGACAGAGAATTCTTATTAAATGTAAAAATAATGCTGATTTCCGTGAGCTTGTCAGCAGACTTCTTAAGGAAATCAATAAAGAAAAATTGTTTAAAAATATTTCGGTTTTTGCGGATATTAATCCAGAAAATCTTAACTAATTATAAAAAGGTGAATTTAAAATGGCAATAAGAAACATCAGAACGGAAGAGGATCCGGTTCTCAGAAAAGTCAGCAGAAGAGTTGAAAACTTTGATGAAAAGCTCTTTCTGATTCTTGATGATATGAAGGATACACTTATCAAATCGCAGGGAATCGGTCTTGCGGCTGTTCAGGTCGGCATTCTCAGAAGAATTGTGCTTGTTAATTTTGACGGCAGAATTATTGAGCTGATTAATCCTGAAATTATTGAAAAAGAAGGTCAGCAGATTGAAGCTGAGGCTTGTCTTTCTGTTCCTCATAAGGCAGGAAAAACTCTTCGTCCCAAGACTGTAACTGTAAAGGCACAGAACAGAAACGGACAGTGGTGTATTTATAAGGGAACTGATCTTCACGCAAGATGCTTCTGCCACGAGCTTGACCATCTTGACGGCAAGCGCTATACTGATAATCTTGCTCCCGGTGAAAGTGTTTACTTTACAAGAGATTATGATTAATGGTGATGATATGAAAACTGTTGTTTTTATGGGAACTCCCGATTTCGCCGTGCCGGCTCTTAAAGTGCTTGCTGATTCATCCGATTATGATGTAAAGCTCGTAATTTCACAGCCCGATAAACCTCAAGGCAGGAAACAGATTCTGACTCCTTCCCCTGTAAAACAATTAGCTTTACAGTATGGACTCGAAATGTATCAGCCCGTAAATCTCAAGTCGGATGAGGCATTTGAAATTATCAAGTCTCTTGCTCCCGATTTTATTGTTGTTTCTGCTTACGGTAATATTCTTCCCAAGAGAATACTTGATATTCCGAAATACGGCTGTGTTAATCTTCACGGCTCGCTTCTTCCTGAGTACAGAGGTGCTGCACCTATTCAGTGGAGCGTTATTAACGGTGATAAGCTTACCGGAGTTACGACAATGCTTATGGACGTCGGACTTGATACCGGTGACATTCTCCTTACCTCCGAAAAGGTAATCGGTCCCGATGAGACTGCAGGTGAGATTTTTGATGCTCTTGCAAATCTTTGCCCTGAGCTTCTTATCAAAACTCTTAAGGCTCTTGAAGAGGGAAGTATCACTCCCGCAAAGCAGGATAACGAGAAGGCAACTTACGTTTCCGTGCTAAAAAAAGAAATGTCAGTAATTAACTGGACTGAAAGTGCTTCTGTGATTCATAATCTTATAAGGGGAATGAATCCGTGGCCTGTTGCCCGTACCTTCTTTAACGGCAAGGTGTTAAAGATTTATTCGAGCTCTGTGTGTGCAGATACATCATCATTAGCTGTGGGCTCCGTTAAGGTTAAGGGTGATGATATTTTTGTTACCTGCGGCGAGGGAAGTGTGCTTAAGCTATCTGAAATACAGCTTGAGGGCTCAAAGCGTATGACTGCTGCAGAATTTCTGAGAGGCAGGAATTTCCCTGACGGCTTCAGCTTCTGTTCGGAGGAATAAATATGTTTTATTATGATTTTTCGTATTTTTATCTCATACTGCCGGCACTGGTACTTTCACTCATTGCACAGTTTGCGGTAAAAAATGCATATAAAAAGATGTCCGGAGTGTACTCTAAAAGCGGTTATTCGGGAGCGCAGGCTGCTCTTGCCGTTCTCAGATACTACGGAGTCAATGACGTACGAATTGAACAGTGCTCGGGAAAGCTTTCCGACCATTATGACCCTAAAAAGAAGGTAATCCGTCTTTCAGAGGGTGTTTTCTCGTCAACATCTATTGCAGCTATAGGAATTGCCTGCCATGAAGCTGGTCACGCAGCACAGCACGCTGAAGGATATTTACCGATAAAGATAAGAAATTCAATACTTCCTGTCTGTCAGATTGGTTCTTATGCCGGTATTCCTCTTGCTCTGCTCGGATATTTCATCAGCTTTGAGCCGCTTATATTTGCAGGCTTATTGCTTTACTCTTTTATTATGCTTTTCCAGCTTGCCACTCTTCCCGTTGAATTAAATGCAAGCAGACGTGCTATTGCTGTTATAGAGGAAACGGGACTTCTTAAAAATGAAAATGAGCTCAGCGGTGCGAAAAAGGTGCTTAAGTGTGCAGCGCTTACTTATGTTGCCGCTCTTGTTTCATCATTAATGAATCTTTTGAGATTTGTAATGATTTTTACTCGCAGAAGAAGATAACGGAAAGGGAGCTTTTATGGCTGAACCAAGATTTGAAGCTGTAAAGCTTCTTACTAAAATTGAAAAGGATGCTTCATATTCATCCATTCTCATTGCAGATTCTTTCAGAAATGTGAAATTTTCTGACAGTAAGGATACTGCATTTGCCGTTTCGCTTGTATACGGTGTACTCGAAAAAAAGCTGACGCTTGACTATAATATTGCATTATATCTGACCTCGAAAATTTCAAAGCTTAAGCCTGAGGTGCTGTCAATTCTTCGTGTCGGTGCATATCAGATTCTTTTCTGTGATAAAATCCCCGATAGTGCTGCGGTAAATGAGGCTGTCAAGATTGCAAAAAAATCAGGCTCGTCTTTTGCTTCAGGTCTTATAAATGCTGTACTGAGAAAGATTTCTGTAAACAAAATTATCCTTCCCGATAATGACCTTAGTGTAATTTATTCGGTTGATGCTTCGATTGCTGACAGTCTGGTTAATGATTACGGCTACGAAAAAACAGTTGAAATCCTTGATGCCTTTAACGGAAGAAGACCGATCTTCATAAGAGTTAATACCCTGAAGTGTACGGAGGCTGAATTAATTTCTTCGCTTGAGGCAGACGGTGTTATCGTAGAAAAAACAACACTTGAATGCTGTCTGACTGTTGAGAATACGGGAGATATAACACGCCTTAATGCTTTTAAGAACGGTTGGTTTTTTGTTCAGGATATGTCTTCACAGCTTTGCTGCAGAATAGCAGGTGTAAAACCGGGCAACTCTGTAGTTGATTGCTGTGCAGCTCCCGGCGGAAAAACCTTTTCAATGGCACAGTATCTCGGTAATACAGGCAGCATTGTGTCGTGTGATATGTACGAGCATAAAATTAAGCTCATTGCTGATACCGCAGTACGTCTCGGTATTAATAATGTTAAAACTATGTGTGCCGATGCAAGAGAGCTTATCTCAAAAACAGAAAAAGCAGACGTCGTTCTTTGTGACGTACCATGCTCTGGCTTCGGGGTTATGGGCAGAAAGCCTGAAATCCGCTATAAGAAAACAGATGAGCTTTCGGATATTCCCGTTATTCAGAAGGACATTCTTTATTCCTGCTGTGAGCTTGTAAAGCCCGGCGGTACGCTTATTTATTCGACCTGTACGCTCAACAAAAAAGAAAATGACCTTATATGTGATGCGTTTCTTGAAAGCCATAAGGATTTCCGAATTGCCGATGATGAATATTACAGGTCTTTTACCGACAGATATATTATCGTATTTCCCTCATCTGACGGGGGCGACGGATTCTTTATTGCAAAATTTTTCAGAGGTATTTGATGAAAAAAGATATTTTATCGCTTAATCTTCAGGAGCTTACAAATGAAATAACCGCTCTCGGACAACCGAAATTCAGAGCTAAGCAGATATACAGATGGTTACATAAATCCTTTGTTACTGATTTCGGTCAGATGTCTGATCTTTCGTTGAACTTAAGAGAGTTTCTTAATGACAATTTTGTCATTTTTGGCTGTGGTATTGAAAAAAAACTCGTTTCCGAGTATGATAGTACGGTGAAATATCTTTTTAAATTGCACGACGGTGAGTTTATTGAGTCGGTTCTTATGAAATATAAATACGGTTATACGGTCTGTGTTTCCTCGCAGGTCGGCTGCCGTATGGGATGTACGTTCTGTGCTTCAACGCTTTCGGGTGTAGTCAGAAATCTTAATCCTTCTGAAATTCTCTCGCAGATATATGCTATCAGCCGGGACAATGACATCCGAGTTTCTCACGTTGTTATGATGGGAATGGGCGAGCCCTTTGATAATTATGATAACGTGCTGAAATTTCTTCAGCTTGTGACTGATGAAAACGGTGTGAATCTCAGTATGAGACATATATCTCTTTCCACCTGCGGAATCGTTCCCAAAATTTACAGTCTTATGGAAGAGAATCTTCAGCTTACGCTTTCCGTTTCATTACATGCACCGACGGATGAGCTTCGTTCATCAATGATGCCCGTGAATAAAAAATATCCGGTTAACGAATTAATCAGCGCCTGCCGTGAATATACATTAAAGACATCGAGAAGAATATCTTTTGAATATTCTTTGGTTAAAAATGTCAACGATACAGATGAATGTGCGTTGGCTCTGGCAAAGCTTCTTAAAGGAATGCTGTGTCATATAAATCTTATACCCGTTAACGAGGTTACGGAAACGGGTTGTAAAAAAAGCTCCCCCGAGAGAGTTAAACGCTTTTCGGATATACTTTCATCAAAGGGCTTTACCGTTACGGTTCGCCGTGAACTCGGCTCCGATATAAATGCTGCCTGTGGTCAGCTAAGGCGCAGTGTACAGAAAAAATAAGCACCGGAAGGAGAATTCAATTTGCGTTATTCTATGAAAACTGACAAGGGAATAGTGCGTGAATCGAATCAGGATAACTGTTACGTTACTCTGTTTGATGATAATTCCTGTTTTGGTGTAGTCTGTGACGGAATGGGCGGACCGAATGCAGGTGACGTTGCATCAGGTATTGCTGTTAAAGAAATCACGGACCGTTTTGTTGAAGGCTTTAGTTCAGATATTACAATTCAGGAAGCTTCGCAGCTGCTCTCAAAGTCTATAAAAACGGCTAACCTCAAAATTTACGGCCTTGCATCAACTACCCCCGAATATAAGGGTATGGGTACGACAGTAGTAGCTTTTGTATGCAGAGACAATGAATTGTTGCTCGCAAACGTTGGTGACAGCCGTGCATACTTTGTCGGAGAAGAGATTAAGCTTCTTACAAAGGATCATTCGCTTGTTCAGCAAAAGATTGATAACGGTGAACTGAAAGCAGAGGAAGCCGCTTCTTATCCCTATAAGAACATAATTACAAGAGCTTTAGGCGTGGATAATCACGTTGATATTGATTTTTATTCCTTTGCTTTTGATAGTGAATGTCTGTTGCTTTGTTCTGACGGACTTTATAATTTTGTCGGTTCTGAGGAGCTTCTCGGCTTGGTAAACAGTACGGATATTGAATTTGAAAATATTGCAGCAGAGCTTATAAAGGCTGCTAATAATAACGGCGGCGGTGATAATGTAACTGCCGTACTTGTAAAGAGATAAGTGAGGATGTGATATTATGGAGATAAGTGTTAATCAGGTAATTAATAACAGATACGAGATTCTGGAGATTATCGGTGTCGGCGGAATGTCAAGAGTATATAAGGCCTATGACCGAGTAGATGACAGAATTGTTGCGCTTAAGGTTCTCAAGGACGAATATCTTGAAAATTACGAGTATACCGCACGCTTCAAGAATGAATCGAGGGCAATTTCTCTTCTTAATCATCCCAACGTTGTAAAGGTTTATGACGTTTGCTTCGGTGAAGATCTGCAATACATTGTAATGGAGCATGTTGAGGGTATAACTCTGAAGGAATTTATTGAGCGTCAGAAGGTGCTTGACTGGAAGGAAGCTCTTATTGTTTCGGTTCAGATACTTAAGGCTCTCTCTCATGCCCACGATAAGGGTGTTATACACAGAGACATCAAGCCTCAGAATATACTTCTTTTACCTAATGCGACGATTAAGGTTACCGATTTCGGTATTGCTTCATTCAAGCGCGGAGAAATTAAAGCTCCCGTTGAATCAGGTGCCATAGGCTCTGTTCACTATGTAAGCCCCGAGCAGGCACAGGGTGAATATACGGATGAAAAATCGGATATTTATTCCGTCGGCGTTGTTCTTTATGAAATGCTTACGGGAAAAACGCCCTTTAACGGTGCGAGCGATGAGGATATTGCTCTTATGCACGTTCAGCGTGAGCCTGTGAAGCCCTCTGCATTTAATCCGGAAATTCCTGCCGGCTTAGAGCAGATTTGTCTCAGAGCTATGCAGAAGCAGCCGGGCAACAGATATCAGTCTGCAGCTGAATTCCTTCTTGATCTTGATGAATTCAGAAAGAATCCCGATATAGTTTTTGATTATCAGTATTTTATTGATAAGGCTCCCACAAAGTATATTTCGACTAATATTCCCGTTGCTCCGCTTGATGATGAAGAAGAGTATTACGATGATTATGAGGATGAAGAAGAGGAAACAAGAAGCTCTTTGCTTCCCGTTCTTATCGGTGCCGCAGTTGCTCTTGTAATTGTAATCGGGATTGTTATTTTTGCCGTATTCGGAAGCTCAATGGGTTCATCCGGCGACAATGGCGAAAGCTTTATTGATAAAATTGACATTTTCGGAATTTTCTCAAGAGATGAAATAGAAGTTCCCAATTTTATAAATATGGATTTTGAAGAAATTCTTGAGAAGTATCCCGAACTTGCTATTGAGAATCCTCCTCAGTATGAATATAATTCAAACTACGAGGACGGACACGTCTGCAATCAGTATCCCGAAGCAGGCGATAAGGTTTCAAAGGATACGGTTCTGAAGCTTACCGTGGCAACAAGCGTTGAAATGGTTCTTGTTCAGGATGTTACGGGCAAGAAGTCAATCGAAGCTGAATCAATACTTCGTGCATCAGGTCTTGTTGTTGAGCTTATTCCTCTTGTTGATGAAACAAGGGACGAAGGACTTGTAATTTATACAGAGCCTGCGGGTAATAAGTATACGGCATATAAAGGTACTGTATACGTATATTATGCTACGGGAAAGAATGACTCAGGTTCTACACGAGTTCCTAACACTGTAGGTTATGAGCTTGAGGCTGCAAAGAAAAAGATTCTTGCTGCAGGACTTACTGTAGGTGCCATTACTCAGGGCGCAAGTGATCCTTCTCTTAAAGGCTTTGTTATAAGCCAGACACCTGATCCTACAATTGCAGTAAACGCAGGCACTAACGTAAATCTTGTTATCGGCAACGGTATTCCTGCTACAAATACTGCCATATTTACTATTTCGCTTCCTTCTCTCGGTGACGCAAAGGGTACAATAAAGACGTATCTTAACGAGACAGCGTATGATTCTATTGAAGGTGTTTCACTTAACGGTGAAAGCTATCAGCTCAGCTTTACAGGCTCTGATAAGGAAAACTCGTTTAAGATTTTCTGTGATGCAGTTCTTATTTATACAGGTGACATTGACTTTACCACAACACCTCCCACTTTCTCCAACGTTCACGGCTATCAGCTCTCAACTAAGGCTTCTGTTCCTGATGTTGTAGGTATGACGCAGAGTGCTGCAGAGGCTGCTCTTGCCGCTGCAGGCTTCAATAAGGTCAGAGTAATCACAGAGGTAAGCGATACTGTTGCGGAAGGACTCGTAATATCACAGTCACCCATTTACAGCGAAACTGCAAAATATTCAACTGCTACAATTATTACTATTGTTGTAAGTGAAGGCGGAAGCGGTCTTGTTCCTCCTGCCGAAGAATCAACAGGATCTTCTGTTGAGGAAACAACAGCGCCCGTTATTCCTCCCGTCGAAGATACGACAGCAGCAGTTGCACCGCCTCCCCAAGAAGGAAACGACACTCCCTGAGAGCATAATCTGAAAATTACGGAGTATTTGTATGAAACAAATTACCGGAAGAATAATTCAATCAATCAGCGGCTTTTATTTTGTTGAAGCCGCTGATGCGGTTTTTGAATGTAAGGCTAAGGGCAGCTTCAGAAAGAAGAATATTACGCCCCTTGTCGGAGATAACGTTATTATTGAAGCTGACGGAGAAAAGGGAACTGTAACGGAAATACTTCCTCGAAAGAATTTTCTCATCCGTCCGCCTGTTGCAAATATTGACAGGCTATTTATTGTGTCCTCCGTTCTTGACCCGAAGCCGAATCTTTATGTTATTGATAAATTAAGTGCCTTTTCCGTGTATCACGGCATTGAGCCGATTGTTGTGTTTTCAAAATCCGACCTTTCGGATACTTCCCGATACGAAGAGATATATTCCAAAAGTAAAATCAAGACTGTTTGCTGTTCATCTTTGAACAATGAAGGAATAAATGAAATCATAAAGCTTATTGACGGAAATGTGTGTGCATTTACCGGAAATTCGGGTGTCGGAAAATCAAGCATAATTAATGCAATTGCGCCCGAGCTTTCACTTGCCGTCAACGAGACGAGCTCAAAGCTCGGCAGAGGTAAGCACACAACAAGAACTGTCAGCCTCTACAGCATCAGCGGCGGATTTGTTGCTGATACACCAGGCTTTTCCTCGATTGATTTTGAGAATTCATCGGAAAGAATTTTCAAGGATGAATTACCTGATTGCTTTCCCGAGTTTTCTGATTTTACGGATAACTGTAAGTTTTCTCTTTCATGTTCTCATACAACCGATAAGGGCTGTGCGGTAATCAAAGCTGTTGAAGACGGGATTATTTCAAAAGAACGGCACGAAAGCTATGTTAAAATGTATGAAGAGGTAAAAAACTTCAGAAAATGGGAACAAATTTAGCCTGACAGGCACTAATGCTCCTTAATCTGCGTATTATTTACTGTGGTAATTTTGCTGCAGCTGTCAGTATGCTTGAGGTGGAGTATGAGAAGACGAAATTGTTCCAAAGGGTTTATTGTTATAAGCTTCGGTGCAGGCTTATTCCTTGCTTATTGTTTTCCTACGAAAATTCTTATAATCGCTTTAGCGGTGCTCCTGATAGCAGCAGGCTTCTTTCTTCTTAAAAGCTGATAAGGGAGGCGACAATATGCGTATATTTGTTTTCAGCAGTCCTGCAATAGTAAGGAAAATATTCAGAATATTCTATAAGGATTAAGAATTTTATGCAAATTAAAAGGATAGAGCTCCAAAAGCCTAAAAACACCCGTGAATTCGGAGGTTATCCTGCTGTTGACGGCAGAGTTGTCCGCCATAATATGTTAATCAGAAGCGGTCAGCTGTCAAAAGCCACGGATAATGATATTAAAACTCTTACGGAAAAGTATAATCTTAAAACCGTAATAGATTTGCGTATTGATGCAGAAATAAAGGAAAAGCCCGATGTTCTGCCTCATAGTATAAATTATATAAGAGTTCCGTTGCTTGATAAGGCATATCTCGGAATCACAAGGGATGAGTATTCACTTCAATCCTGGTTTAATCTTTTTGAGGATGAATCCAGAAGACCTGAGGATATATTCTTCGATATGTATGAAATGCTTGTGTTCGGTGAGCGCTCAAAAAAGCTTATTCCCGAGATATTTTCAATTTTCTCAGGAGATAATGAGGCTGTATTGTGGCATTGCAGCGCGGGTAAGGACCGTGTCGGAATTGTGTCTATGCTCATTCTTCTTGCTCTCGGCGTTAAAGAAGAAGTAATTGTTGAGGATTTTCTTGCAACCAACCGTTTTTCTGCTGCTGAAATTATTAAAACAAGAGTGTTCGCTCCTTTTGTTATAAAAAACAGATGGCACAGAAAATGTCTTGCAATACTAATGGGTGTAAAAAGGGAATATATGGAGAGACTTCTTCAACGTATTCATAATGATTACTCCGATATTTTTGAATTCTTTGAAAAAGTATACTCTATCGACAAAGAAACAATTCTGAAACTCAGAGAAAAATATCTTCAGTAAAGGATGTTTAATATGAAAAACTGCGATATCAACATCAGAGACCCCTTTGTGCTTGTAAAGGACGGCAAGTATTATCTTTACGGTACAAGAGCCAAGGATTTCGGTATTTCAACCGGCGGTTTTGACGTGTACGTCGGTAATGATCTTGAAAACTGGAGTGAGCCCGTTCAGATATTTGATTCTGCAAAATTCGGTATGAATTCAAGCTCCAACTGGGCTCCCGAAATTCATGAATTCAAGGGTAAGTATTATATATTTGCAACCTTCGAGCAGGAAAACGGTATGAGGGGTACATATTCTCTCGTTTCAGATACTCCCGACGGTGAATTTGTTCCTTGTTCAAAAAATGCTCTTACACCTTCAGAGTGGTGGAGTCTTGACGGTACTTTGTATGTGGATAACGACGGCGTTCCTTATCTTGTTTTCTGTCACGAGCACGTTCAGATTCTTAACGGTACGGTCTGTTATGTAAAGCTTAATGATACTCTTACAGAGGCGGTGGGAGAGCCGGTTGTGCTGTTTAAGGGTTCAGATGCATACGGTGCAAGTCCTAACGATGAGCACAGATACATAACGGACGGTTCCTTTATGTACAGAGGACTGAACAACAGATTGTATATGATATGGTCTACTATAGTCAGAGGTCAGTACTATCAGTGTATCGCAGTATCAGATAATGATAACATAGACGGCAACTGGATTCAGCTTGAGCCTATTTTTACAAAGGACGGTGGTCACGGTATGATCTTCCGTGATCTTGACGGAAATCTTAAATTGACTCTTCACTGTCCCAACCGTTCGCTTTTCGAAAAGCCTGCTTTCTTCAATCTCAGAGATACGGGCGAAACATTTGTAATAGAATAAAGAATCGGCAGTCACTCAGGTGACTGCCGTTAATTGTTTTAAGGATTAATAGATTAATTTCTTAAAGTCCTTTGTAAGCTCATACATCTGCTTGATTTCTGCCATACGGTTAGGTGTGAATTCAGCTTTGCTTCTTGCACGGCTGTCTATATTGATATCAAGACCCTCAAGAGACAGATAGTATTTAGCATTTACGGGGTAGCACTGACATTCTGCGACAGAGAAAAATCCTGCGAAATTCTGAAGCTTTTCAGCCTTTTCGGGCTCATCCTTGTAGCACTTGCAAAGATCAACATAAATTTCGGGATGGAAGTTTGCCATAACGCCTGAGAAGCCTGCACAGCCGATTTTGAGAGAATCAAGAAGGATAGCTGAGTTCGCATTATAAATTTTAAGGTCGGAGCCTTTAACTGCATCAAGCTTCTTCTGAAGCTGTTCAATGTCACAGCAGGTGTCCTTAAGGAACTGGTATTTGCCTGTTTCTGCCATTCTTTTGAGAATGTAGGGAGTAAGAAGTCTCTTGTAGGGATAGGGGCATTCGTAAACACCAAGACCTATTTCGGGAATATTTGTTGCTACGTATTCCATATTTTTAAGAAGTGTGTCATCGTCTTCATCAGCTTTTGCAAAGCGGTTTGAGATGAAAACGTAGGAATCGATACCGCAGTCGATGAATGCTTTTGCTTCATAAATCTGTCTGTCAAGGTCATCTGCGGTATGACCGCTTGCAACAATTGAAAGACCTTCGGGCTTGTGTGACATAATGAATTTCAGAAGCTCCAATCTCTCTTCAAAGGACAGGAAAAAGATTTCACTTGACTGACAGATAGCAAAAATACCTGCGACACCTCTTTCAGAGTACCAGTGAAGAAGCTGTTCAACCGCATTGTAATCAATCTTGTTATCGGTTGTATAGGGTGTAATCATTGTGGGATATACGCCGTTGGGAATTGATTTGATCATATTGTTTTACCTCCGTTATTTCTGAATTAAAGTATAATACATTTCAGGAATTTGTCAATAAAAAGGAAGATGTTGAAAAATAAAATTTTTAGTGATAAAATTATTATGAGGTGATTCTATGGGAATTTTTGACGGATTTTTAATAGCATCGGACTTTGACGGTACTCTTACGGATTCTAAGGGAAATATACCCCAAAGAAATATATGTGCAATTAAAAATTTTATAAATGAAGGCGGATTTTTTACCGTATCTACCGGCAGAACCAAGGAGGGCTTTCATAAGTATTCCGATGAAATTATAAATGCTCCCGTTCTTCTCGGAAACGGAGCAATGGCTTATGATTATAAAGCTGAGAGCATTGCTTTTACAAACGCAATCGGTGTCGAAAATATCGAAGTGCTGAACAGAATGATTAAAGACCACCCTTATCTCGGTACGGAGCTGTATACCGTTGACGGACGTGTATTTGTTATAAATAAGAATGAAGCAAATCTCAGGCACTTTGATGCGCTGAAGCTTGCTTCATTTGATGATGCGGAAAAATTTTCCGAGGATATGTTTCCTGTTGTGAAGGTTATGGTAAGTGCAGGGGAGAGGGCAAGGGAACTGCAGGAATATTTTGATGTTACGGATATGTGTAATCTTAAATATATTCCCACAAGGGGTTCTTTTGTTGAGATTCTGTCTGCTTCTTCCGGCAAAGGAAATGCTCTTCATCAGCTGGCAGCCTATCTCGGCGTTGAAAAAAACAAGGCATTCTGTATAGGTGACGGTTCAAATGATACTGATATGCTCTCAGCGGCAGATATAAGCTTTTGTCCCTCAAGCGGTGAGGAATTAGCCAGAAATGCCGCAAAGATAATTGTTTGCTCCTCTGATGACGGCTGCGTTGCCGACGTTATTGAATATGTTGAAAAGAACCTGATTTAAAAGAGGAAATTATTATCTCTTCTTATTGTGTCGCAGACCTCTCTTACGTCAAGGGCGGTTTGCTTAGAAAAAATATAGTCTTTATCTGAATAATCCATATTTTCACACATTCTTTTAAAGAATTTAATTTCACCGCTCATTATTTCGTCACGGGAAACCTCATCGGGTACAATACACTCTGAAATTTCTTTATGTCTGAAATATGAACCTGTAAGCTGTGAAACAGATTCAATGAGAATTGTCCCTGTATCACCTATAATTTCAGAATGTGAATAGGTCTGACCGACCTTTGAATAGTTTAATACTACAGATTTATCCTGATATCTGAAAATTGCGGTGCCTGCAGCATCACAGCGATTCGGCAGAAATACCGTATCGGATATAATTTTGTCGGGCCTTCCGAATAAGCCTACTGCGAGATAGAGATTATATACACCTATGTCCATAAGGCAGCCTGTGTGCATTTCGGGGTTGAATATATTCGGATTTTTTCCTTCAATGTATAAGGGATATTTTGATGATAACTGATAGAAATCAAAGTGTGCGGAGCGTATATTTCCGATACGTGCGAGATTTGTCTTGACTGCTTCAAATCCTGAAGTGTGAATTGTCATAATTGCTTCGCAGTAAATGAGATTTTTCTGTTCTGCGAGACTGATCAATTCTTCCATCTGTTCTTTGGTGGTTGTAGCAGGTTTTTCGCATATAACGTTTTTACCTCTTAAAAGAAAAAGCTTGCTTTGCTCATAATGACAGACATTTGGGCTTGCAATATACACTGCTTCAAAACAGTCGCTTTCTGCCATTTTGTCAAGGTCTGTGAAGAATGTTTCACAATTGTGCTTCTTTGCAAATTCTTCTGCCTTTTCTTCATTTCTTGAATAGACTGCGGTAAGTGTCATATCTTTAACAGTGCTTGCTGAAGAAATAAATTTTTCCGTTATCCAAGATGTTCCTATTGTTGCGTATTTCATAAGATATTTTCTCCGTTTTATCGTCATTAAAACAAATATACCACAAATTTCAAAAAAATAATATAGTTTATATAGACTTTTTTGTAAATTAATTATATAATTATAAAAAACAGTTGAGGTGAATTATGGTTTCTGTAAGAACTTATAAGGAATCCGATAAGGAAAGGGTTCAGAATATCTGTCTTGCAAACGCAGGATGCAAAGAATCCTCAGAGGATACTAAGAAGTACATTCTTCTGATGTATTGCAATTATTACATTGAAAAAGAGCCTGAAAACTGCTTTGTTGCAGTTAATGAAAATGATGAGGCTGTAGGATATATTATCTGTGCCGAGGATTATGAAAAGTATGAGCAGACCTTCAAGGCTGAATATATCAATCAATGTGCATCCATCAGTCCCAGAAGATATGTTGAAGCAAAGCTTGATCTTCTTTCACATTCTATGTTCAAAAAGGATTATCCTTCACATTTTCATATTGATATTGATGATAATTATCAGAGAATGGGTCTGGGCTCTCTTCTTATAAGCACACTCAAAAGCCATCTTCACTCAAAGGGAATTAAAAATATGATGATGGTCTGCGGTGAAGATAATGACCTCGCTATAAGCTTCTACAGAAAGAACGGCTTTAAGGACCTGATTACCACGAAAATGGGTCATGCTATGGCATTGGAGTTTGAAGAATAATGGATGTTTTTACGGATAAAAAGCTTGAAACTTTTAAGGAATTGATTCTCAGCTGCGGAAAGTTTATGCTTTCTGCTTCTTTTGATGAAAATGACTCTTCAGACGTAATGAAAAAGGCGGGAGATGCGGATTTTGTTACGGTTTACGATAAAGGTGTTCAGGAACGACTTATTGCCGGAATATCAGAGCTTTTCCCTGAGGCACATTTCTTTGCAGAAGAAAAGGATAATTTTGCGGACGATACAAAGAAGGGTCTTTGCTTTGTAATTGATCCCATTGACGGTACAACTAATTTTATTCATAATCTCGGTGCTTCAACAATTTCTGTAGGCGCACTTTTTGAGGGAAAACCTGTTTTCGGATGTGTATATGACCCTTACAGAGGCGATCTGTTTATAGCTGTTGACGGAAAGGGTGCCTACAAAAACGGAGAAAAAATTTCTGTATCTGACAGGGAGATGCCGACAGCTGTTGTGTCTTTCGGTACCACACCCTACAGAAAAAAGGAGTATTCCGAGGAGGGCTTCCGTATTGCCCGTGATATCTTCTGCAATTGCTCCGATTTAAGAAGAAGCGGCAGTGCGGCGCTTGATATGGCAAATATAGCCTGCGGTAAGCTTGACGGATTTTTTGAGTGTATTCTCAGTCCCTGGGATTATATGGCAGGGGCGGTTCTTATTAAGGAAGCAGGAGGTACGGTTACCGATTTTACCGGTACTGAAATAGGCTTTTCTGAGCCCTCACCGGTTCTCTGCTCAAACGGTATTATTCAAAATAAGCTTTTAGCTTTAATAAACAGATAAAAACGGAGGTTTTTTATTATGGCAAGTATTCTTGATCGTTTCAAGGAAGGTTCAACTGAAGAAAAAGTAGTTGACACTTCCAAAAAAGTAAAGGTTGGTATTATCGGCACAGGTTGGATAGCTGAAGCACATGTTGCTAACTATCTCAGATGTCCTGATGTTGAAATTGTGGCTGCTGCTGATCTTATTCCCGGCAAGGCTGAAAAGTTCTGTAAGGACAACGGTATTGAGGGTGCAAGATGTTATCCCGACCACAAGTCAATGCTTGATGCCGAAGAGCTTGATGCGGTAAGCGTATGCACATATAACAGAACACATGCTGAATGTACAATTTATGCCCTCGAAAAGGGTGTAAACGTTCTTCTTGAAAAGCCCATGTGCGTTACTCTTGAAGAGGCTGTTGAAATCTGCAAGGCTGAAAAGAAGAGCGGAAAGATTCTTTCCATCGGCTTCCAGCCCAGATTCGATGAAAATATGAAGATGGTTAAGAAGATTGTTGAGTCCGGTGAGCTCGGTGACGTTTATTACATTCAGACCGGCGGCGGCAGAAGACGCGGTATTCCCACACCCTACGGCACAAGCTTCATTGAAGATAAGACTGCAGGTATCGGTGCTCTTGCAGATATCGGATGCTATTCTCTTGATATGGTTCTCAATGCTGTCGGCTATCCCAAGCCCCTTACTGTATCCGGCTATACCTCCGCTTTCTTCGGAAAGGATCCCGTAACCTTCCCCGGACATCCTGAATATGCTGATCTCTTCAGCGTTGACGATTTTGCTGCTGCATTTGTGCGTCTTGAGGGTGGAATTATTCTTGACTTCAGAATTTCCTGGGCTATGAACCTTGACACTCCCGGTGATACAATTATCCTTGGTACAAAGGCAGGTCTTCGTATTCCTTCAACAGAGTGCTGGAACGGAAGCATCGGCGGTCCTCTTAAGATTTACAGAACAATCGCAGGCAGCGATGTTGAGACAATCGTTCCCGAAAGAGATAATCATGAAGATAACTTCTATAATAAGATAAGACTCTTTATTGATGTTGTTAAGGAAGGCGGCTCTGCTCCCGTTCCCTCAAGCCAGATTATTTACAACCAGGCAATTATTGACGGTATTTCCCGTTCTGCAAAGTGCGGCAGAGAAGTTACCGTTGAAATTCCCGAAATCTGATTATGAAAAAAGACTATCTTGAATTAGGACAGATAGTCGGAACACACGGTATAAAAGGGGAGATTCGCGTCAATCCGTGGTGCGATTCTCCCGATTTTGCTAAAGGCTTTAAAACTGTGTATTTCGACAAAAAAGGTAATCAGTCCGTAAAGGTCACCGCCTGCCGACCTCACGGTAATGTTATTCTTATGAAGCTTGAAAACGTCAATTCAATTAATGACGCAGAGAAGCTTAAAAACAGAATGCTTTATATAAAGCGTGACGATGCCAATCTTCCTGACGGCTCGTGGTTTATTGAGGAGCTTATAGGCTGTACTGTTTTTGATGCCGATGACGGCAAATCTTACGGTAAAATTTCCGACGTTTCTCCTACGGGTGCTAACGACGTATGGCATATTACCGATGAAAAAAACGACGAATACCTCATTCCCTCTATAAAAGAGGTTGTAGTTGAGGTAAATGTTGAAGAGAATTTTGTTAAGATAAGACCTATGAAAGGAATTTTTGATAATGCGGATTGATATTCTTACTCTTTTTCCCGAAATGTGCTCGGGTGTTTATTCGCAGAGCATAATCGGTAGAGCAATAAATAAGAATATTATTGAGGTTTATTCTCACAATATCAGAGATTATACTCTTAACAAGCATAAAAACGTTGATGATACTCCTTACGGCGGCGGTATGGGTATGCTTATGATGGCACAGCCCATATATGACTGCTTCCGTGAAGTTACAAAGGATTTCAGCTCAAAGCCCCACGTGGTTTATATGTCTCCTCAGGGAAAGGTTTTGTCCCAGCGGAAGGCTGTGGAACTGTCAAAGCTTGATAATCTCGTTATTCTCTGCGGTCATTACGAGGGTGTCGATGAGCGTGTGCTTGAGGAAATTGTTGACGAAGAGATTTCTATAGGTGACTACGTTCTGACCGGCGGTGAATTACCGGCTCTTGTGCTTATTGACTGCGTTTCAAGAATGATTGACGGTGTTCTTCCCAACGAGGAAGCATATTCGGGAGAAAGTATATATAACGGTCTTCTTGAGCATCCGCAGTATACTAAGCCTTATACGTGGAACGGAAAGAATGTTCCTGACGTGCTGATATCCGGGCATCATGCCAATATTGAAAAATGGAAGCGTGAGCAGTCTCTGAAGCGTACTCTTGAAAAGCGGCCGGAACTCCTCGAAACAGCGAATTTGACAAAAGAAGACATAAAAATATTGGACAAACTTAAAAATGATTAATTATTTTGAAATTTTTTGCTGTATTTGATAAAAAAATTATAGTAAAGTTCAACAAATAAGAAATTTAATTTTTGTTGGTTTTTAGTCTTTCAAACGAATTGTTTTTTTGTTTTATTATTTTGATTGACTGAAAATCCGTTTGTGCTATAATATATTAGAAATCAATATCCGAGAGGAGATCACCCCATGTTAGAACAGACATTTACAATAAAAAATGATGTCGGACTTCATTCAAAGGTTGCTACCCGTTTTATCAGTAAAACAACAAATTATAAGCCCAGTATATTCATTGAGAAGGAAAACCGCAGAGCAAACGCAAAGAGCCTTTTAGGTGTTCTCTCGCTTGGTATTGTTGGCGGCGATTCCGTTACGCTTATCATTGAAGATAAGGATGAAAAGGAAGCTGTAGAGGCCAAGAAGGCACTTGAAGAGCTTGGTGCATTTATCAATAACGGATGCATC